>NZ_JBNDHS010000176.1:0-4974 GCF_056755095.1 Rhizobium sp. SVR5-9E
GACTAGTCGTCGGCAGCGTCAGATGTGTATAAGAGACAGGTTCAAGGTCAGATTGCCAGATCTTTTTTCGCCGTCAAGGCGCATTCTAAAGCGCCGCAGTCCAGCCAAAGAAGCGTAACAGCCTGCAAGAAACGATCAGTACCGTACCCCGAAGCCAGCCTCTCTGGCGGCGGCAATAAAAGCGGCTCGTGCCACCTCGTGGGTCATCCGGTTGTCGAGCGCGGCTAGACAAACTTCCTGTGCCCGAAGGAAAGCCTGGCCGGACGTGATGGGCCAGCTCGATGCTAGCAATGTCAGGGCTGCCCGTGTTCCTGTGATGACTTCGAACCGCGTACCGGGCCGCAGTTGCAATTCTACAATGGTGGCCCAGTGGCCGTCGTCCATAACCGCACCTCGTGAGACGATGAGGGGTTAACAACGGCGGCGCTGTTCGGAAGTTCCAGACTTCAGCCAAAACCGGCTGTCATCCGTGAGCTCTTGGTTCGCATGTCGTGGACGAAGAAAAAGCAGCGGTCGGCTCTCCTATCCCAGCAAGACCGGCCACGATATCATCCGGGGATGCAACACCCGACTGAACGAGCAGGATGGCCCTGGACAAAGCAGTCCGGCCGCATTCGGATTGGGGATCGACGTGGTTTGTCTTCAGCCAGTCACTGAGCGCGGATGTTGCAAGCTCTAGTACGATACCGGACAATCAGGTTTGTCGAGGCCTTTGATAAGGCGTAGTCTGCGACCTGGAACGGCAATGGGCGTCAGCCGCTCCCGCACAATCTGCTCTCGCCCTGGGAGCATGAAATGTCCAATCGCAACGCTACGGCTAATTTACTGATTGCCGCACTCGATGACGAGACAGCTTCGGCAGTCATAGAGGCGTCCGAGCGGGTCGATCTCTCCGTTCACTACCAGTTGGAAGCTCCGAAGAGGCCTATCAGCCACGCCTATTTTCTGGAGTCCGGCGTCGCCTCGATCATTACCCACGCGCCAGGTCACCTGCAAATTGAAATAGGGCTTGTAGGCAACGAGGGCATGGTTGGAACGTCGCTGCTGTCGGGGTACAGCCAATCCCCTCACGAAGCGCTCATTCAAATCAAGGGTTCTGCTCTCCGGGTGCCAGTGGCAGAGATGCGGGGGCTGGTAGATGCTAACCCTGCGCTCCAGTCCGTGCTCATCCGCTACATGCAAACCGTCCATGTGCAGCTCGCCGGGACAGCGCTCGCCAATGGAAGGGCGACCATACTCCAGCGCTTGGCCCGCTGGCTCCTGATGTGTCACGACCGGGTCGGCGATCCAGACCTGATGCTGACGCACGAGTTGATGGCCGTCATGCTCGGCATCCGCCGGGCTGGGGTCACCACCACCTTGCACCTTCTTAAAGGCGAGGGCCTGATCCGAACCACACGGGGCGACTGCATGATCACAGACCGCGCCGGTTTGATGACACTCGCCGGCGGGTTCTATGGCACTCCGGAAGCGGAATACGCGCGCCTGATCGGCGAAGGTTGACGGTCGTGCGACCAGGGCACCCAGGTGAAAGCGCGAACCCTGGCGCACTCGTGCCGCCGAGGCCGCGCTGCTCGAGCAAAGCCCTTCCGGTAACATCATTGTGCCGATCGAGTCAACGACCTGAAGGAATACGGGACTCGTCGCGGTGGAGGCAGGCGAGCCCCGCGTGCGGTGGCCTGGAAGAGGGCGCTTGCCAGGCCACCATAATGCCGTCCATTGCAGACAGCGTGCCAATGCTGGACCCGCGTGACGAAGGTCCACGGCTTTCAACTGGTGGAATTCCAAGAGGTTCCTGTACGGAAGGGTACAGTTCTAGCGAAGAGCGGTAGTCAGCGCCACGAAACTGCTGATAACTCCCGCAACCGCTGAAACCAGGCCAAGCGCTATCAGGACCCAAATCCTCCGGCCCAGCGCGCGCAATTCTTCCTGAGCTTCCAACTTCACGTGCTGATATTCTCGGTGAAAAGACTTATCGTCCATACATATGGCAGATAGGAACGGAGGCATTTGCGCCCATAGGACTATGGTCCTATGCTGAACCGTCGGCTTCAGTGCCGGCCAGCATCAATCTCCGCCCGACGCGAAAACTCAATGCCGTGCTGGTTTGCTTTTTGTCGGATACCGACAATTCGAATAGATGAAGCAACCAATCCTTATATTATTAGCAACTAATGTGTCCCGCGACTTAATTGGATCTGGGGCGCAAAAATGCGTGAATTTTTCAGCCGGCATGCCCATCGATTTGGTCGCGACGAAGGCGGCAACTTCGCAATCCTGACTGCGCTGGCAATGGTTCCGCTGCTCGGCGCGGCCTCCGTCGCGGTCGACTTCACCAATGCGAGTTTCGAGGCTGACAAGTTGCAGGAGTCGCTCGACAGCGCCGCGCTTGCGGCGGTGCGGCTTTTCGGCGAGGGCCACACCGAGGCGGAAGCCACCCAGCTGGCGAACGAAATGTTCGCCGGAGATTGGGACGTTTCCAACGGCAACGAGGAAGCCACGCCGGCGGCGCAACCTCCATCTCTGCACATCCTCTATTCCCAGGTGGGACAGCAGATCATGGCGGCGGCTGACTATGCGTTCAACTACCAGCCTGTGTTCCTGACGCGCTTGTCGTTCCCTATCTCCCGCCGCAGCAGCGCCTCTTACCAGACCGGCGCGGAAGCCTGCATTCTGGCGCTCCACCCGACGGCCGACCGCGCGTTCGAGGTCAGCGGCAGTTCCAAGGTCGACACCTCGGGATGCTCGATCACCGCAAACTCAAGCAGCAACGAAGCCATCTATGTCGGCGGCTCGGGGACCCTGAAGACGGAATGTCTTTACACGCCGGGCAAGGTGTCGGCGTCGCCGAGCAGCATCGACCTCGCATGCGGTCAAGCGCGCGAAAGAGCCTCGGCGGCCATCGACCCGTTCAAGCGCAAAATGCTGGCAGCCGGACAATGGGTGGACCTGTCCGGATGCGGACAGAACTTTGTCGGCGGCGGTGGTGGCGGCGGCAGCTGCAATGGCACAGGCAAGACGCCAAGCAAGCCGCCGGCGGGATATGCCGTGACGCTAAAGCCGGGGACGTACAACGGCCTCGAAATCAAGGGCAATGTGACGCTGCAGCCCGGCAATTACCTGATCGACGGTGGCACGCTGAAATTCGCCAGCCAGTCGGTCATCACCGGCGATCAGGTTACCTTCTTCCTGCTGAACGGTGCCGAGATCGACATCCATGGCGGCTCGACCTTCAACATCAGCGCCCCTACATCGGGTGCATGGGCTGGGTTCTCGATCGTCGCCGACCGCAACAATACCGCCCCTGCGGTCATCAACGGGAACAGCAACTCGCACCTCAACGGCATCATCTACATGCCGGCAGCCGAGGAAGTCCAGTACGCCGGCAATGGCGCGACGACGGGCGAATGCGTCCGCATCATCGCCCAGCAGATCACCATGACCGGCAACAGCACGTTCAAGCTGGATTGCAAGTCGGAACTGGCGAACAACCAGATCAACAATCCCGGCGCTATCCGGCTTGTCCAGTGAACGTGTGAAACCGGCGACGCGCATGACGGGGCGGCTATCCCAAGAAGCCGAACAGCGCCGCGAAGCTCCCGATGACGCCGGTTATGGCTGGCAACCCCCATCAGCAACCACATTCCGCAGCCGGGCTCGCGCGGCTCTCCCTGATCTTCCGGGTTTCAAGTGCTGATTTCCCCATAAAAAAATTATCTCGCCGTCATTGTGGGAAACAGCAAGGGCGAGGTTTGCGGCTATAGACATAAGCGATAGTGGACCGTCGGTCCAAAGGATCACGGAAAACCACTGTGGACCTGACGCGCCGGAGACCTGAAGGGAAACCGGATAGCACATGGCTAGAACACCCCTTCCATAGGATTGTCCTAGTGGCCTCGTTAAGCGAAGATATTGCCGTTGATCAATTCGATGACCTGTTCTCTCTCCAGACTGGTCAAAGCCATGTAAAGCTCGTCCGGAGTGAAACCGGAAGCAGAGAGCGGTATGCCGATATCAAACAGGCCTATCGGTTCCTCAGGGACAGCCTTCAGCGAGCGCAGGTGCTCCAGAATCGCCACTTTGGTTTCGTCTAATCGGCTCACGTCAGTCATATCCGGTGGCAGTGAGAAAGCTTTCAAACTCATCCTCGAGATCACCGCAGAGTGCGTCGTAATCCGCGATCTGCTTCTTAGGGTCTCCTTCGACGCGCAGCTTGTCGCGGTACCTAATGACGTCCGCGTAATTCTCGACAGCCTCGGTCCACCAATAGGCAGTGTTCGCACGGCGCCGCAGATGTGGGCGGCGCACCAGAAGGGACGCTAATCCGTACCTGAATTTGTCGAAGGGTCTGTGCTCCATACGTCCAGAACCTCTGAAGTGCACTTTAGCGCTGGCTGGGAACGTTTGGTAGAAATTTCAAAACCCTACGATATGCAACTCGGCGGTCGCCTGCGAATTGCTCGACACCAATGCTCTGAAGCTTCTGACGGCTCCATTCGAGATGGTACAGAGGCTGCATCTTAACCTTTGAGTGATTGCACAGGAATAGACTGTCAAGGCAAAGCATGGGGTGCCTATGGACAGCAGATCAGCTCACAGAAAACGGACATTCATCGGAGGCAAGATCCTGTTGAACGGCGGCGCAAGCGTGCTGGACTGTATCATCAAGGACATGTCCGATGGAGGGGCTCGGCTGGCTGTAGATGGAGCGCTCGCAGTTCCTCAAGAGTTCGATCTAAGACTGTCTGATGGCCGAGATTTTCATTGCAGCGTGAAGTGGAGGCAGATCGCTTCTCTAGGGGTCAGCTTTACTGCCTCAATGCGATGAGCATCCTGTAGCACGGTTCCGGAGGTCGGCGCGGCCGTGTAAAGTGGCGCGACGTTGAATGAAACCGGTTGACCTGCCACGGGTAATTTCCTCCAAAATTGATTAGAGTCCGGGCCATTGAAGGACGGACGCATGAAGAAGCAGAG
>NZ_JBNDHS010000177.1:0-4791 GCF_056755095.1 Rhizobium sp. SVR5-9E
GAACCTCACCACCCATAACAAGCTCATATCGTTCATCTGGTCGATTGCCGACGATTGCCTCCGCGATGTATATGTCCGCGGCAAATATCGTGACGTCATCCTGCCGATGGTAGTTCTCCGTCGCCTCGACACGCTGCTTGAGCCCACCAAGGCGGCGATTCTTGAGGAAGTTCGCTTCCAACGCGAAGAGATGAAATCAACGGAACTGGACGATGCGCCGCTGACGGCCGCATCCGGATATGTTTTCTACAACACCAGTAAATGGACGCTGAAGCAGCTCCACGCGACCGCCACGAACAATCAGCAGATTCTTTTGGAGAATGTTGAAGAATACCTCGGCGGCTTCAGCGAAAACGTCAAGGAGATCGTCGGCCGCTTCAAGCTGCTAGAGCAGATGCGACACATGGCAAACAAGCAGGTGTTGCTCGACGTGCTCGAGAAGTTCATCTCTCCGTACATCAATTTGACGCCGCAAAATGTCGAAGACCCTGATGGCAGCATTATGCCTGGTCTGTCGAATCTGGGCATGGGTTATGTCTTTGAAGAATTGATCCGGAAGTTTAACGAAGAGAACAATGAGGAAGCTGGAGAGCACTTCACCCCGCGCGAGGTGATCCAATTAATGACTCACCTGATCTTCGACCCGATCAGTGACCAGCTGCCTCCCGTCATGACAATCTATGATCCGGCCTGCGGTAGCGGAGGTATGCTAACCGAAGCCCAGAACTATATAAAGGACCCCGAGGGGCCAATCGCGGCCAAGGGCGACGTTTATCTGTATGGCAAGGAAATCAACGACGAGACCTATGCCATCTGCAAATCCGATATGATGATCAAGGGAAACAACCCCGAGAATATCAAGGTCGGCTCCACGCTCGCGACAGATGAGTTCTCCGGTCATCGCTTCGATTTCATGCTTTCAAATCCGCCTTACGGCAAAAGCTGGAAGAGCGATCTGAAGTACATTAAAGACGGCAATGACGTCATCGACCCGCGGTTCCAGGTAGAACTGACCGACTACTGGGGAAACAAGGAAACCGTCGACGCCACGCCGCGCTCCAGCGACGGCCAGCTCCTCTTTCTGATGGAGATGGTGGGCAAGATGAAGCCGATCGCCAACAGCGTCATCGGTTCGCGCGTTGCCAGCGTTCATAACGGCTCCAGCCTGTTCACCGGCGATGCCGGCAGCGGTGAATCGAACATCCGCCGCAACATCATCGAAAACGACATGCTGGACACCATCATCCAGTTGCCGAACAACCTTTTCTACAACACCGGCATCACCACCTACATCTGGCTCTTGACCAACGCCAAGCCCGAGGCTCGACGCGGCAAGGTTCAACTGATTGACGCCAATCTCATGTTTCGCAAACTGCGCAAAAACCTGGGCGACAAGAACTGCGAGTTTGCGCCCGAACACATCGGCGACATCATCGCCGCCTATCTGGCCTTCCAACCGGTCGAACGGCAACTGGATGCGAACGGCGACCCGACCGGCATCGCGGTGCAAATTTTCGACAACACCGATTTCGGCTACCACAAGGTGACTATAGAGCGCCCCGACCGTCGCCGTGCCCAGTTCAGTGCAAAGAGGCTGGAACCTCTGCGCTTCGACAAGTCCCTGCGCGAGCCAATGGAACATCTGTGGGCCGAACATGGCGACAAGGTGTATGAGACTGGTTTCCTGAAGTCACAGACCAAGGCGATCCAATCCTGGTGCGAGGAACGGGAGATCGCGCTCAACGCGAAGCAACGCACCAAGCTTGTCGACACTGGCCTCTGGCAGCGGCAACGCGAGCTGATCGCAGTCGGCCACCAGCTTATGCAGGCCATTGGCACGGAAGAATCGGCTGATTTTAACGCTTTCCGCGAACACGTCGGCAAGGTGCTGAAGGGCCGCAAGATCAAGCTGACCGCAACGGAGAAGAACGCTATCCTGAACGCTGTTAGCTGGTATGCCGACGATGCGGAAAAGGTGGTCGACAGCGTTAAGCGGTTCACCAAGGCGGAACTCGGGGATGTGGCCGCACGATTTGGCTGTGGTATCGACGAACTTGGCGACTTCGGCCTTTATGCTCAGCCTGATGGCAGCTGGCTCACCTACGAGAGCAGTACTGATTTGCGCGACAGCGAGGCTGTTCCGCTGAAGGACAGCATCCATCGCTTTTTCAAGAGTGAGGTGAAGCCGCATGTGCCCGAGGCCTGGGTCAACCTAGACACCGTGAAGATCGGCTACGAGATCAGCTTCAACAAGTATTTCTACCGCCACAAGCCGCTGCGCAACCTTGAGGCCGTGACGCGGGACATTCTGGCGCTCGAGCAAAGAGCCGACGGCCTGATCGCCGATATCCTCGGGATAGAGCCCAACACCCTGACGGGGGCGGTGCGATGAATATTGCTGTTCCCTTCGCTGAAGATCACCACGCTCCTTCCCCAAGCCAGCTTACGTCACTTCCCTCTGAATGGCGCGTCGCGCGTCTGCGTCATGCCTTCAACTTCAGCAAGGGGCTCACAATCACTAAGGAGAACCTTCAGGATGAAGGCATTCCTTGCGTGAGTTACGGCGAGGTTCACTCGAAATATGGCTTTGAGGTCGATCCGGACCGCAATGCGCTTAGGTGTGTCGATGCGTCGTACCTGAAGAACAATCATTCTTCGCTTCTGCGTCGCGGTGATTTTATTTTTGCCGATACCTCGGAGGATATCGCAGGTTCAGGCAACTTCACCTGCTACAGGAGCGACCGACAAGCTTTCGCGGGCTATCACACCCTCATTGCCAAACCCAAAGTTCCCATGAACTTTCGATTCATGGCGTATCTGCTCGACTCGACATCTTTTCGTGCGCAGGTGCAGAGCGAGGTCACTGGGATCAAGGTTTTCAGCATTAGCCAAGCTGTCCTCAAGCCAACCCTCATCTGGTTCCCCCCCGAACATGAACAGGACGCCATCGCAGCGTTTCTTGATGAGAAATGCGCCAAGGTGGACGAGGCCGTGTTGATCAAGGAAGAGGAGATCGCGCTGCTGCGCGAGCGGCGGCAGATTCTGATCCAAGAGGCCGTCACCGGCAGCCTCAATCCCGATGCGCCCTTCCACGACAGTGGTGTCGACTGGATCGGGCAAATACCGGCGCATTGGGAAGTCAGGCGAAGCAAGTATGTTTTCACTCAGCGTAAGGAACTCGCGCGGAAGGATGACATCCAGCTTTCCGCAACCCAATCCTATGGCGTTATCCCACAGGACAAGTTCGAAGAACTTGTTGGTCGCCGCGTGGTTAAAATCCAAACCAACCTTGAGAAGCGCAAACATGTCGAGATCGATGACTTCGTTATCAGCATGCGCAGCTTCCAAGGTGGGCTGGAGAGGGCATTCGCGACGGGCTGCATCCGATCATCCTACGTGATTCTGCAGCCGCTGGAGCCCTTGAGCGCAGACTTCTTCGGCTATTTGTTCAAGAGCCCTCGATATATCAAGGCGCTCCAAGCGACCGGTAGCTTTATTCGCGATGGTCAGGACCTGAATTTCGATAACTTCTCGAAGGTCGATTTGTTTCTTCCTCCAATGCACGAGCAGGTGGCGATCGCGGCGCATATCAAAGCCGGCTGTGAGAAAATCGACAATGGCATTGCCATTAAGGAACAGCAGATCGTCGCGCTCAGAGAATACAGGACCAGCCTGATTGACGCGACGGTCACGGGCAAAATCAAGGTGGCGTGAGGGGGGACTATGGTCAGCAACACCAAGGAGGTGGCTCTGGAACAGGCGATTCAGCGGCATCTGACGGGCACGATAAATGAGGACCTGGCCAACCAGCCTGCCACGGCCGAACACGGTTCCTTCCGGTTCGGTCAACCTTCTGATTTCGACGCTCAGTATGCGATCGATACAAAACTCTTCTGGGAGTTTCTGGAGACCACACAAGGCAAAGAGCTGGCAAAACTGAAAGACCGCAGCCCCGTCGATTGGCAACGCAAGATACTCGAACGCTTTGACCGGCTAGTAAAGAAGAATGGGCTTCTGCATCTGTTGAAGAAAGGGCTTTCCGTCGATGACGCGGCCTTCACCCTCATGTACGCCGCCCCACTCGCCAGCTCGGCGGCCAAAGTCCATGAAAACTTCGCAGCCAATATCTTCAGTGTTACCCGACAGGTCCGCTATTCGGAAACTAATACAGGCGAAGAGATCGACATGGTCCTTTTCGTCAACGGAATGCCACTGATCACTGTCGAGCTGAAGAATGCGTGGACCGGTCAGACCGCTCGCTACCATGGGCAGAAGCAGTATCGCGAAAGCCGTGACGTCAGCCAGCCCCTTCTGCAGTTTGGCCGCGCATTGGTGCACATGGCCGTGGACACCGACGAGGTGTTCATGACGACGAAGCTTGCCGGGCCGGCCACCGTTTTCCTGCCCTTCAACAAAGGTCATAACGAAGGCGAGGGTAATCCACCCAACCCCGGCGGCCACAAGACCGCCTATCTGTGGGAAGAAGTGTTCACTAAGGAAAGCTTGGCCGGGATCATCCAGCACTTCGTGCTGCTGGAAGGAAAGTCGACGGACCCTCTGGCCAAAAAGTCGATGATCTTCCCACGTTACCATCAGTTGGACGTCGTCCGCCGGCTGTTGTCACACGCTGCCACGAATGGCGTCGGCCAAAGCTATCTGATCCAGCATTCGGCGGGTTCCGGAAAGTCGAATTCGATCACCTGGGCGGCGTATCAGCTAATAGATACCTATCCGGCGTCTGCCAGCGTGGCGGGCGGAAAAGGGCTGGACCAACCGCTGTTCGACAGCGTC
>NZ_JBNDHS010000178.1:0-4467 GCF_056755095.1 Rhizobium sp. SVR5-9E
ACCGTTGGCGGTACCGCCCTTCTCGGTCGCATCCCCCGCATCGGCAACCGCCGTCGGCGTCGTGTTGCCTGAGGTCGTCGACACGGCGATGTTGAAGGTCTCGCTAGCGGCAAGGCCGCCGAGATCGGTCGCCGTCACCTTGATGCCGGACGTGCCGGCTGTCGTCGGCGTGCCGCTGAAGGTCCGCGTCGCCTGGTTGAAGCTCAGCCAGGCGGGAAGCGACGAGCCGTCGTCGGCGGTTGCCGTATAGGCGAGCGTTTCGCCGCTGTCGACATCGGTGAAGGTGCTGGCCGGCAGCACAAACGAAAAGGCCGTGCCGACGGTGGCGTTCTGGGTGGCGGTCTGGGCCGCGAGCACCGGCGCGTCGTTGGCGCCGTGGATGGTGACGGTCAGCGTGGCCGCGGCGGTGGCGCCGGCAGTGTCACGCATGGTGTAGCTGAAGGCATCGCTCAGCGTATTGGTGGACTGCCGCAACGCCTGCACGGCGGTATTGTTCTCGTTGATGGCATAGGTATAGGCGCCCGACGCATTGAGCACGAGACTGCCATACGTGCCGTTGAGGGCGGTGCCGAGCGTGCCGGCCGTCGCGCCGAAGCTGACCGCGCTGACGGTCTTGGTGTCGCCGGCATCCGGATCGGTGTCGTTGGCGAGCACGTTGCCGCTGGCGCCCACGCCGCCCGAACCGTTGGCGGTACCGCCCTTCTCGGTCGCATCCCCCGCATCGGCAACCGCCGTCGGCGTCGTGTTGCCTGAGGTCGACGGGTTGAACATGACGTCGACCCAGTAGTTCTCCGCCTGAAAGGTGCTGTTCGGAAACTGGCTCGTGCTACCATAGCGGTAGACGCCGTTGCCGCTGGCTGGCGCCGTCAACGGACCGCTCGTGACATCTGCGGTGAAGTAGTTGGAAGTCGTGGAGTAATGGCCGACATCAGTGTGGTAGGAGGCCGTGTAGGTGGCACCCGGCGTCAGCGTAACGGGGCTGGAGAAGGTCGCGCTCTGCCAGCCGCTGGCGGTCTCGTTGGTGAACGTAAGGGTCGCCAGCCGCGTACCGGTGCTCGACCACAGCGAGCCGGTATGGGTGCCGGTATCTTGGCTGCCCTTGTAGAACCGGATACCACTGACGGTGCCGGCCGCCGACGTCTGGAATCTGACCCCGAGCTCGATGGCGGACGTATCGTTGGTGTTTACGACGGCAGGTGTCGCTGACCCGAGCAGCGAGATAAAGCTCGGCGTGGTTACGGTGACCGTTCGTCCTGCCGATGGTGATTCCAAATTGATGCTATCGTCGACGGCACGAGAGCGAATTGTATAGGTGCCAGCAAGCTGCGGCGTCCACGTGTACGTCCAGTTCTCATCACCTGTCGCCGGATGCCAGCTCGCACCATTGTCCGTCGAAACCTCTACGCCAGCGATCACACCGCCGACATCCGAGGAAGTGCCCGTAATCGTCACCGTGTTCCCAGCGGCGACATTTGCGGGCACCGTGATCGTCGAGGTTGGGGCGGTATGGTCAGTCGAAGCGGTCGCGGCGACGAGCCCGGATTGCAGCGTTCCAGGCTGGATACCCATGTCGGCAAGCAGATTGACCATTGCCTGCCGCACGCGGGGATCGGTCGGTGTCACCTGGAGGTCGTGGTTGTCGCTCAGACCCCAGGCCCAATAGACCGTTCCAGCGCCGAAGACGAGCGCTCCGCTGGGCGCCCGATAAAGCGTCAGATTGTGGGTTGAGACGCCGTTGCCTGTCGTGTTTCCGTAGTCGAGCAGGTAAGTGCTCACCGGAAGTGTCGTTGACGACAGCTTCACGAGGCCAGCCGGATCGAAGCCATTGTCCGTCGCTTCGTCCCACTCATAACCGAGATAGTTTCTGGTGAGTGTTGCCGTCTGGCCGGGCTGAAGATTGGCAACGCTCGTATCGCGCCAAAAGCGCAAGTTGGCGTCATCGTAGGGAACCGTGATCGCCTGAAGATTACCGCCGACATCGTCGACCTTAAACAACTGGCCGGTCAGTGAGTTTTCCGGGTTTCCGCCACCGACGGCGGGTGGGCTGAGGCGCGGATCGCGGAAGGTGCCTGTCCATTCGTTGGAGGGGTCAATGCTGCTGCCGGGCGACCATGTCTCCTTGTAGGAGATAAGGGTGCGATAGGGCGTGACGTCGCTACTGTAGCTGTTGCCCCAACGAGTGCGCCAGTAAACCTCGTTACCGCTCCAGAACTGCAGGTTAACGCCCGCGTCGCGTGCAGCTTCGACATTGGCCCGCTGCTGTCCGGACCAATATTCGTCGTGCCCAGCATCAAGATACATCTTATGATTGAGCAATAAACTGCCATAACGGTCGACGTCGACGCCCGACATGTACGAAACATCATAGCCGTTCTGTTCCAGCCAGTAGATGCCTGCGTACTCGGCACCGAACAGATAGTCTTGGGGACCGGCAAAGGTGCCGACCCCGCCGCGGGTCGCAATCGGTCTATTGTAGCTGACTGCATAGGCGCGACCAGAACCCTGCCCCGTCGCCGGGCCATTGCCGCCATAAAAGTTTGCACCACCCCAGCCGTTATACGCCTGCCAGGTCTCGTCTGCGGTCTGGAAGACGACGTCGCTATGGCTGTCGTCGTCGCGCACGATGAACGGGATATGGTTCTCGCCGAACGTGCCATCCTGACGCACGAGCTTGGCAATATAGACGCCTGAGACGGCGTCCTCTGGTACGGTCCACGACGCCGAGACTGCCCAGTTGCCGGCATCCACCGTTCCGGTCGAGGCATTGCGCAACGGATTGGGCTGTGTCTGCAATCCGGTGTGCTGCAGGGTGGTAACCTTGCGCGCGCCCATGCCGCCATAATAGCCGAGCCGGTAAATATCGATTCGATAGTTGGTGGAATTCGTATTGATCTTGAAGCTAATCGCCTTGCCGTTGTCGACGCTAATGTCGGTCGCGAACCCCTCGATGTTGGAGCTACCGGCACCGTCGATACCCCATTCGCTTTCAGGATTGCCCTGCTTCTGGTTTTCCGCCACGATCGGGTTGATGGCCGCGGCCGCCAGATTCTGCGTCACCTTCCCCTGCGTGCCCAACGGTCCGGTAACCGAACCGGAAAGGATGCCGATACCTTTGGAGGTAGCGGTTCCCGTTCCAGTCTCGCCGCCGCCTGGCAATGACCCATTCCGGGCCGCTGATTCTGTCCACCTTGCGGTTCCGTTCCAGCCGGAGAAAGTGGACACGTCACGATCCAGAAGCGGGTCGCTGATCGAGGCGCCGGTTGTCCCCTTGACTGTCGGCACATAGTCCGGTCCCTCGGTCAGCCTGGTCCCCGGCAATTGACCGTCCCGTTGAAGCATGCCGTTGCCCTGGGCCCAATCAAGAATTCGCGTGGGAGAGGTAAAGTAGCCGCACCCGCAGACTCCAAAGGGCATGCCAAACGCCAAAAATGAATGAGATCCAGCAACGTGCGCAGTCGCCTGCGCTGACGGAGTCGACTCGAGGATTACGACGTTACCCGAAGCAGCAGGCTCGCCCGTCACAGTGGCCGAACCTCGCCCTGACGCTGTCGGAGCGGGGCTTTGCGGTAGAAACGGAGACAAAGGATCGTCGCCTATAGGACCAATTCCAGCGTGGGCACCATGAAATGGCGATGCAGTCCCGTATGGAGACCCATTCGCGTCCCGTCTGAAAGGTGCATAACCCGGCACACCGGCGAGAGCCGCGGCAGAATCATCGCTTTGAATTCCCCTCGTTGCGAACGGGTCGGTCAACGACGGCAGTGCGTGGTCGATATTGACCTGACCGTCCGCGTCGGAAGCTACTTCGTCTCCTTGGCCACTGTCGTGATCATGGAGCGTAGAATCGTTGACGAGACTGTCAACCGAGGCGCCATGCCTGTTCCCATCCGCAGTTTGCACGAATGAAGCAAGTTGAGAAGCATTCTCGCTCCCGTAGGTAGTCTTGCGCGTCCTCACCTTTCCGCTGGCGGCCACCCACCGTGGAGCCAACAAATCCACTCGTGTTGACCGGGAACCCCACCGGCGAGCATTGCGATACATGGCATGCCCCTCTCGCAAAATTGCCACGATCAATATGAGGATCGTTCAATGCTTGGATCCCGGAATTATAGTCGAAAAAGAAGAGAACATATTCTACGCATTTCGATCTAACGGCGATCATCCTTTTAGCGAATGAGCTTTTCCGTAGAGCACGACTTCCCTTTCGCGGGACACCAAGTGGCACAATCGAAGGATCCGCTTGTAGGTTTGGTTGCGGGGGCAGGATCTGCTGTCTTCTGCCCGTTTTGTCGGCTTTGCCTTGTTGCGGCCCTTGACGCGCCGTTGACCGCGCCCTGGAACGCAAAAACCCACCTAACCGGCGGGCTTTTTGCGGATATGATCGTTGTGGTTGGTTGCGGGGGCAGGATTTGAACCTGCGGCCTTCAGGTTATGAGCCTGACGAGCTACCGGGCTGCTCCACCCCGC
>NZ_JBNDHS010000179.1:0-4248 GCF_056755095.1 Rhizobium sp. SVR5-9E
ATGCGTTCTGGCCCGAGGTTGGTTCGCAATGGCTCGCTCTTTCGACGTTTCTGATCAATGCCCTGATTGTCATCTGCTTGATGCAGGCGATCATCATCAGTCATCGCAGGCAGCGGAAGCTTCGGGAAGAACTCGCAAATTTCAACACGCGGCTCGAAGAGACCGTGGCGCGGCGCACCGCCCAACTCAAGCATGAGATGGAGGAGCATGCTGCTGCACAAGCGCAGGTCCGCCAGCTTCAAAAGATGGAGACGATCGGCCAGCTCACTGGCGGTGTCGCTCATGATTTCAATAACATGCTGGCGATCATCATCGGCAGCCTCGATCTCGCGGAACGCCGCCTTGCCGGGAAGGAGGATCCGCGTCTTCTAAATTCCATCCAGAATGCGCGCGACGGTGCTCAGCGTGCGGCCGTGCTCACGGCGCGGCTGCTGGCGTTTTCACGGCAGCAACCCCTGGCGCCCGAGGTCATTGATCTCAACAGGCTGGTGGGCGGCATGTCCGAGCTTCTTCGCCGAACGCTCGGCGAGCACATCAAGATCGAGACCGTTCTCGCAGGTGGGCTGTGGCCGACCTTCGCCGATTTGAGCCAGCTTGAAAACGCCATTCTCAATCTCGCGGTGAATGCCCGTGACGCAATGCCCGGCGGTGGCAAGCTGACAATCGAGACGGCAAATACCGAACTCGATGATCGTTACGCCCGCATGCATGCGGATGTCGATGCAGGCCAATATGTGATGACGAGCATCACAGACACCGGCATCGGCATGTCGCAGGAGGTCATAGAGCGCGCCTTCGATCCCTTCTACACGACCAAGGGGCCGGGAAAGGGCACCGGCCTCGGCTTGAGCCAGGTGTACGGCTACGTGAAGCAAAGCCGGGGCCATATCAAGATTTATTCGGAGGTCGGGCGCGGCACCACTACGAAGATTTACCTGCCCCGTCACGTCGGAGTGCAGACCGGGCGGCTTCCGGAATCCGGCGCTTTGCCCCTGCCGCAAGGCAGCGCCAAAGATACGATCCTGGTTGTCGAGGATGATGATGAGGTCCGCCGCATGACGATCGAGAGCCTGCGGGAACTCGGCTATACGGTGTTCGAGGCTTCGAGCGGCAGTGAGGCGCTGGAGGTGCTCGGGAAAAATCCCGATATCGATCTGGTTTTCACCGACATTATCATGCCGGAGATGAATGGCAGGCAGCTCGCCGACGCCGTGAACGAAAAATGGCCGGACGTGAAAATCCTGTACACGACTGGCTATACGCGAAATGCGATCGTCCACAACGGTGTGCTGGACCACGGCGTGTCGCTGCTGGCCAAGCCCTTCAGCCTCGAGCAGCTCGCTCATAAAATCCGGGAGCTTCTGAGTACTCCTTGAGAGGGGGCGCGAAGCCGTCGAGCTTCGCGCTTGACGCTGCTATTCAAGAACCTGAATAACCCGGTGCGTCTTTGGTTCTACAATCACTCGGCGTTCGTTGACAACGGTATAGGCATATCCGTCCATGTTGGGGACAGTGTGGATTTCAACGGTATCCGGAAGCGTGGTGCCAACGATTACGTCGCCCTCATAGACAACGGAGGGCGTTTGTTGCTCCATCACATAGGTGCGGACTTCGCCCGGCAACACGACGGAACCGGTCGGTGCAGGGTCGATGACGACAGTACTCTGCGCGAAGGCGGCAGAGCAGACCGTCAGCATTACTGCGGCCGTAGCCAGCATGGTCTTGCGCATGGGATGACTCTCCTTTTCTTACCAAGCCATGGTCAAAACGCTCGCATAGGTTCGTTGTTCCGGAAAAGCTTGCGGCAGTCCGCAACCTTGGCAAACCGGCTGCATCTGGCTACAGAGGATCGCAGGGAAGGGTCTGGCGCCATGAGCACGCCAACCGCAATCCTGATCCTCTGCCGGCGTGGTCCAGAGCGCGCCGCCTTTCCTGCTCTCGAAGCTTCATTGCAAGGAATTTTCTGTGTCCACCTCCAACGTACCCGGTAAACCCTACGACGCCTTCCTCTTCGACATGGACGGCACCTTGCTCAACTCGATACCAGTGGTCGAGCGCGTCTGGGGCGATTGGGCAATGCGTCACGGCCTTGAGCCTGAAGTCTTCCTGAAAACGGTACACGGCGTCCGCGCCCGCGATACCATTCGCCAGTTGGCACTTCCGGGCGTGGACCCGGACCATGAGGCTAGGGAACTGCTGATCGCGGAAATGGAAGACGTGGACGGGATTGTCGAGATCCCCGGCGCCATCCGGTTTTTGGCGAGCGTCCCCGCCGGCAAATGGGCAATCGTCACCTCCGCGCCGATCGCTCTTGCAAAACGACGCATGGCGGCCGCCGGCATTCCGATGCCTGAGGTTATCGTCAGCGGCGAGGAGGTCTCCGCCGGCAAGCCCAGCCCGGAATGCTATCTGCTCGGCGCCAAGCGCTTAGGCGTCGATCCCAAGCGGTGCCTGGTCTTCGAAGATGCCGTTGCCGGCATCCTTGCAGGTGAAGGCGCAGGAGCCGACGTCACCGTCATTACCACCACACATACGACACCATTCGAGACCCCGCATTTTTCGATCGCGGATTACGAAGCATGGAGCGTCCGGCCAATCGGCGAAAACGCGATCGCGATGGTAGGAGCGTGAGAGGAATGTCGCCTTTTTGAACGCATAACGGCTTTTTCCGCTTGCATTCAAGGCGGCGAAAAACTAAACGAAACAAGCCGTTTCGGCAGGTCGGGGCGTAGCGCAGCCCGGTAGCGCACTTGACTGGGGGTCAAGGGGTCTCTGGTTCATTATACGGGATCAGTGATTATGTTCAGACCGACCGCAGTACGGCGATGACGGAATGTAGCGCAGTCTGGTAGCGCACTTGACTGGGGGTCAAGGGGTCGTCGGTTCAAATCCGGCCATTCCGAGGTTTTTCAAGGGTTTACCTGCGGGGTGAACTTATCTTTTGGGGGTCAGTTAGTTTTGACACTAGCTGACCCTTTTGATTTCATACACACGGTTTTGCGATCTGAACACCTGAACTTTAAAGCTGTAAACGGTCATCCCGCCGCTTTATACCAAAGTATCTGCCGACTAGGCGGATTCCATTTTTCGCGGCTTTGCCGCGCTTGAAGCTTTCGCAGCAAACGCTGCGGAACCAAGGGTATGATTCGAGGCAGGTACAAGAAGGACGGACAACCGATACCGTAAGCCGCCGAATAAAGGCGGGGCCTCGCGGTCGCGTCCATAGAGCGGTCCTAGGACCTTGGTCCACTACACGGTCACGCTGAACAGCCTAACTGGTGAATGACGAGGAAGCGGATTGGTAACTGGGGTAACGCTCCTCGTACCCTCCTCCAGAGGCAGAAGGAGGCCACGGCTCAACTCATCGTCCCGGCTGTGGCCCCTTCAGGTCATCACAACGTGCAGGCATTGATGAAAGGGGCTGTGACGCCGTTTCAGACCAGTGTCGGCTCGGGATCGAGGTCGATCTGTTCGACGATATCGGGCGTGTCGTTTTTCGGTGATCCGACTTTCCTGTCGATGGGCCACATCGTCATCAGCCCCGATGGGAATGGCTTCAAAAGGTCGCTCGGATCGGGCTCCGGCGACAGCCAGCGTTGACGAGCTTCCGGGTGCAGAATGATCGGTATGCGGTCATGGATGGCGGCCATCATTTCATTCGCCGGGCAGGTGATGATGGCAAATGTGCGGACTTCTATGCCGGCCGGATCTCGAAACGTCTCCCAAACGCCGGCAAGCGCAAAGGGCGCTCCCGACTTCATAGCGACGGCATAGGGCTGCTTGTTTTTTTCGGCACCTCATCGTCCGTGACCGCAGGGGCGGCGGCGTCTCATTATCTACGACAATAGACGGCAAGACTACCCCCATGCAGTCCGGTGGCGGTTCCGCTTCCTCCAGCGCAGGTTCATCCGTCACTTCCGGAACCGCGGGCAGCCAGGCTTTCTCCACTGCGAGTGCAACCCGGCCAGATGGAACAGTCATCACGCGCCGGTCGGATGGTATCTGCGACATCACCAAACCGAAGAAGTAAGGAGACGATAATGAGAGCGAAGATCACCCTCGCGTGCATCGCCCTTATTGCGTCCATCGGTGGTACGCCTGCGATGGCGCAAGACTGCAACGCGGCCGGCACGGTCGGTTCTGGAGGTAGCGCTGCGCCCAGGCTAGCACTTACGAAGAGAGCCCTTCATGCTCGTAGAGCTGGTCCATGCTCAATGTCGCGACCTCGGCAAAGGGGATCTGATTCCT
>NZ_JBNDHS010000180.1:0-4046 GCF_056755095.1 Rhizobium sp. SVR5-9E
CGATCGGTCCGGCTACTGGACCGGGACGCGCTAGTAGCACTCACGAACTAAGGGCCGAAGCGCAATGAGATCCGGAGCCCACACGACTTCTGCCGAGGACGAATGGCAAGAGGCGTTTTTTGGACATTCATCTCAATAGCACATAGGGGGTTTGGATCGATGACATACGCATCCCGCCGATGGTCAAACGGCTTGCTCAAACTGGTGGTCGCACTGGTAGCCGGCGCATCACTTCCACTTCCTATCACTGATGCTCGCGCCCAAGATAATCTTCTTGCTCAGTTTCCGCTGGTCATCCATTGCAAGTACAAAGACACGCAGCATGTCTTCTATATCTCGAGGATTTCGCAAGAAGGTGTGGCGACCTACGTGGCATCGGATCGACTTGCCGGTACGATCACCTTGGACGGACAGGCAAAGGCGACGGGTGGCGAAGAAGGGGGCAGCTGCCTAGGCAAGACCCTTAAAGAACTTCGCGACTCTGGCCAAGCGTACGATCTGAAGCAGTAATCGCAGCGCTCTCAATAAGCTCCCATCGGCGACAAGGCTGCTCTTGCAGGCGCCGTCCGCCCTTCCAAGACTTGCGGCCGTTTGATGCCGCTCTTTCGTCGTCAGCCGCGCGTGCCTAGATTCGAAAGACACGGCATTTGGAAGCGGGTCGTGCCTCCTCCAAGACGTTCCCGCCGAGGCAACAAGCAATTTCGGGCTGCAGAGCGTCCGCACGAACCCAAACCTAAGTATAATTACGACATTCGCCGGATCGTCTTATCTTTAACTCGTCGCCTCGATCCCTCCCGAGGCCGGTAGCGACCGCAGCTACCACGACTTCGCGGCGTCCCCCTCCGTCCGAAGTCTGCGGATCTCCTCCCATTGATCCGCCAGACCGCCCCTTTGCCCCGGGGCGGTCTTTTTTTGGCCAAGCGGACCGGTAAATGCTGGTTCAGATTGGGTGTACCGGGATGGTCGGCAGTTGGCACGGACTAGCTTCCATTGCTGGTGACGGCCGCGCGGCGGAAGAGCTTATCCGGGCCGGACGTCTCGCGACTCTGAGGCCGATCTGTCCCAGACCTTTGTATAGCTTTGAACCAATGCCTGGCGTATTAAGGTTGCGATCAACATTTTGGATGGATGGGCAGAATGTTGGGTCTTCGGATCTCCCGGCTTTTTAATCGACGCAATACTGTCGGGCATGACGCTGCATTGGGCTTCGTAGCCGCCGTGCTGGCGGTGGCGGTTTTCTATGTCGATACCTTTACCAGCACCAGAATTGCCATTGCCGTCCTCTATGTAATTGTCCTGCTGCTTGCAGGCGATATCATGACACGCACCGGCATCTTAACGATTGCCTGCCTTTGTGGTGCGCTGACTCTCTTTTCTTATCTTTATTCCCATGGCCTCGGCGCAGACATCTCCGCGCTTTCGCGCATGGTCGTTTCGATTGCGGCACTGTCGATCACGGCGGCGCTTCTTCTGCGCAGCGAAGCCTTTCGTGCCGAACTCATCGGTAAGAACGCTGCCCTTCGAGAAAGTGAAGCCCGCTATCGCGCGATCTTCAATGAGGCGCGTGTTGCCCTTTGGGAGCGCGATTATTCGATGGTTCGCGCCCATCTTATGAACGTGAAAGCCGCTGGCGTTGAGGATCTTCGCGATTATCTCCGCTCAAATCCGGGAGAGATCATTCAGTGCATCGGGCTCATTCGTACCGTTGCTGCAAACGAAGGCGCTCGGGAATTGCTTGGACCAAAGGCATGCGAGCCTGGGGCTGGCCGCAATTTTATCGTGCCCGACAACTCCTTCATTGATCAACTGGTTGCGATCTTTTGCGGAGACACGCATTTCGAAGGCAAAGGCAATGTTACGACCGACGCCGGCGAGACGAAACTGGTCCTCATCAGCATCCGTTTCCCGGAAGATGCTGACGCCTTTCACCGTGTCGTCGTGGGGATGATCGACATAACGCAGCGCGAGCTCACTCAGCAGGCGCTCGTGGAAGCGCGGGCAGAATTGACCCGAGCGTCGCGTGCCGCCACCGTTGGTGCTCTTTCCGCTTCGCTAGCCCACGAGCTCAACCAACCGCTCGGCGCGATCGTCGTCAACTCCCGCACGCTGCTGCGCTGGCTGGATCGTGATCCCCCCGACCTTGCAGCCGTTCAGCGTTCGGCCGAGCGGATGATCCGCGACAGCCAGCGGGCCAGCGATATCATCCACAACACCCGTTCCATGTTGTCGCAGACAGAGCGACCGGCCGAGTGGATTGATCTCGAAAAGCTCGTGGAGGAGACCCAAACCCTCATGGATCATGAGTTCCAGCGCAGCACTGTGCTCCTTGAGACCATCGTGGGGGCGGATCTACAAGCGGTGAAGGCGGTTCGGCTCGAACTTCAACAGGTGCTGATCAACCTGATGACCAATGCCATGCAGGCCATGGCTGACTGCCCCCACCATCCGCGCAGGATCGAGTTGACGCTGGAGCGCAAGGACGAACATTCTGTTTGCATCTCGATACGCGACAACGGGCCGGGCATTCCCGAGGAAGCAATCGCCAAACTCTTCACCCCCTTCTATACTACCAAGGCTTCCGGCATGGGCATGGGTCTAACGATCTGCCGCAGCATGTTGGAGGCGAAAGGTGGCCGACTTGATGGATTCAATCACCCCGAAGGCGGTGCGGTTTTCGAGATTATACTGCCCATAGAGGACGATAATGCCTGAACGGAAACAGCAAGTTCCGTCAATGACGTCCATCGTTTACGTTGTTGATGACGATCTCTCGATGCGGGAGGCGCTGGTCGATCTCTTTCGGTCGATGCGTATGGAGGCCATTGCTTTCGAAAGCGCCGCAGATTTCCTTGATCGTGCAGACCTTGCAAGACCCGGATGCATTCTTCTCGACGTCCGATTGCCGGGATTGAGCGGCCTCGATTTCCAAGCACAACTCGAGCAGATGGGAAGTCGGCTGCCGATCATCTTCATGACGGGATTCGGCGACATCCCCATGAGCGTGAAGGCGATGAAGGCAGGAGCGGTGGATTTCCTCACGAAGCCCTTTCGCAATCAAGACATTCTCGATGCCGTAACCGCTGCCATAGAACGGAACGCCGCTGAGCGAAAGGAAGCCGCCGCCACAGAAGCCGTCGTCGCACTTGCGCAATCTCTCACTCCCAGGGAGCGGGAGGTCATGCGCGCCGTCGTCAAAGGCTTGATGAACAAGCAGATCGCCTACGATCTCGGCATCAGCGAGATTACGGTGAAGCTTCATCGAGGCAATGTCATGCGTAAGATGCAGGCAAAATCACTGGCCGACCTGGTCCGCCTCGCAGAGATCGCCCAGACGGCAATGCCTGAAACCTAGACTCATGTATGGTGTTAATTTGTTGTGCGCGGGAGCATAGTTAAGCAAAAAAGGCCCCCAGCAAGGTATTCTGTAATTGTCCCACACATCCACTATTGCAATCGTCGATGATGACGAGGCTATCAGGGAAGCCCTCGACGATCTCCTAAAGTCATGCGGTTATAGGAGTCGGCTTTTTTCCTCTGCTGAAGCCTTTCTTTCCGAAGCGGACCGCAGAACGATCGACTGCGTGCTTGTCGATGTGAAGATGTCCGGCCTGAGCGGCATCGAGTTGCAGGCCTTGCTCAGCCATGATCCTGCCCGGCCTCCGATGATCTTCATGACGTCCTACAAGGACGAGCGAACCCGATCGGCCGTCATGGAGGGTGGCGCTTTCGCCTTTTTGGGAAAGCCGGTCGACGTTACGCAATTGATGCATACGCTCGAAGAAGCACTTTGCAGCAAACGTTCATAAGTTAGAGAGATCGTCTGATATGCTCGATGCTTGCCTGAACCGCAGATTTCGGGTCAGGTAGCGCATGCACTTCTGTCGCGAAGGGCTCAAAGCTGTAGGGGCCCTCGAAGCCCGCTGCCGTCAGCGCCTTGATCTGGGCGATGTTTTCCAGCCGGTCGGAGGCATCCAGGAGCACGCGATGGGCATCGAGCATGTCGTCAACCGCGACATGCGGATCGACCACGCCGGAGACATGCACCA
>NZ_JBNDHS010000181.1:2500-4027 GCF_056755095.1 Rhizobium sp. SVR5-9E
GGACGTGATACGCTGCGAAAAGCCGTGGGGAGCTGCGAATGAGCTTTGATCCATGGATCTCCGAATGGGGCAACCCACCTTAAATACCTAGAAAATCATTCTGGTTGTCGGACCTTTGGTCCGACGCGACGGCGAACGATCGCCGACGGCCTATCGGCCTGTATGGGTGCCTTGCTCGAAGTTCGGGTTTGGCAGCAATACAGCGCGGTAGCGCGTCGCCGGCCGTCCGGCGCAATCGAAACCGGAATGGTTTCTAGGTATTGTGATAAGGTATCTTCACCTGAATACATAGGGTGTAAGAAGCGAACGCAGGGAACTGAAACATCTAAGTACCTGCAGGAAAGGACATCAACCGAGACTCCGCAAGTAGTGGCGAGCGAACGCGGACCAGGCCAGTGGCAATTGTGTTTAAAGCGGAACAATCTGGAAAGTTTGGCCGTAGCGGGTGACAGCCCCGTACGCGTAGATAGCATGATTGTCCTAGAGTAGGGCGGGACACGAGAAATCCTGTCTGAACATGGGGAGACCACTCTCCAAGCCTAAGTACTCGTGCATGACCGATAGCGAACAAGTACCGTGAGGGAAAGGTGAAAAGCACCCCGACAAGGGGAGTGAAATAGAACCTGAAACCGGATGCCTACAAACAGTCGGAGCCCGCAAGGGTGACGGCGTACCTTTTGTATAATGGGTCAACGACTTAGTGTAACAAGCAAGCTTAAGCCGGTAGGTGTAGGCGAAGCGAAAGCGAGTCTGAATAGGGCGATTTAGTTTGTTGCATTAGACCCGAAACCGAGTGATCTAGCCATGAGCAGGTTGAAGGTTGGGTAACACCAACTGGAGGACCGAACCCGCATCTGTTGCAATAGATTGGGATGACTTGTGGCTAGGGGTGAAAGGCCAATCAAACTCGGAAATAGCTGGTTCTCCGCGAAATCTATTTAGGTAGAGCGTCTGACGAATACCCTGGGGGGTAGAGCACTGGATGGGCTATGGGGACTCACCGTCTTACTGATCCTAACCAAACTCCGAATACCCAGGAGTACTATCAGGCAGACACACGGCGGGTGCTAACGTCCGTCGTGAAAAGGGCAACAACCCTAACCTCCAGCTAAGGTCCCCAAGTCATGGCTAAGTGGGAAAGGATGTGAGGATCCCAAAACAACCAGGATGTTGGCTTAGAAGCAGCCATCATTTAAAGAAAGCGTAACAGCTCACTGGTCTAAATAAGGGTCTTTGCGCCGAAAATGTAACGGGGCTAAAGCCATGCACCGAAGCTGAGGATGTGCACTTGTGCACGTGGTAGCGGAGCGTTCCGTAAGCCTGTGAAGGGACAGCCGTGAGGCATCCTGGAGGTATCGGAAGTGCGAATGTTGACATGAGTAACGATAAAGAGGGTGAGAGACCCTCTCGCCGAAAGACCAAGGGTTCCTGCTTAAAGTTAATCTGAGCAGGGTTAGCCGGCCCCTAAGACGAGGCGGACACGCGTAGTCGATGGGAACCACGTTAATATTCGTGGGCCTGGTGGTA
>NZ_JBNDHS010000182.1:0-3985 GCF_056755095.1 Rhizobium sp. SVR5-9E
ATCCGGAAGCGATCGGAAATACCGGCAAGTTTTTTGCCGGGCTGAAATTCTCATTGGACGAGATCAGTCACAACTATCCGGCTGAGAATGCGCCGGGAGAAACGGCGTATGAGACGCTTGATCGCCTGACACGAGCCGGTGCGGTGAAGCGGTATCATCCCGAGCCAGTTCCCGAAAAAATCCAGGAGCAAATCGATTACGAACTCGATTTGGTCAGGCAGAAAAACTACGCGTCTTACTTCCTGACGGTTCATAGTATCGTCCAGCATGCGCGTTATGAGCTGAAGGTCCTCTGCCAAGGACGCGGATCGGCTGCGAATTCGGTCATCTGCTACTGCCTGGAGATAACGGAAGTCGATCCGGCCAAGAGCACGCTTCTTTTCGATCGCTTCATTTCGATGGATCGGGACGAGCCGCCGGATATTGACGTCGATTTTGAACACGACAGGCGTGAGGAGGTCATCCAGTTCATTTACAAAAGATATGGTATCGCGCATGCCGGTCTGACGGCCGGGGTGACCACCTACCGCACCCGCTCGGCCGGCCGCGAAGTCGCCAAGGCCTTCGGAATGTCGGAGGATGTTCAGACCGCGATCAGCAGCCTGGTCTGGGGCTGGTCTGCGGATAATTTGTCGGAACGCGATGCGAAGGCGGCCGGGCTCGACATCAAGGATCCGCTGACGCAGAACGTGCTGAAATATGCCTCCGAGCTCCTCAGCTTCCCGCGCCACCTCACCCAGCATGTCGGCGGCTTCGTCATCACGCGGGATCGGCTCGACGAAGTGGTGCCGATCATGAAGACGGCGATGCCGGATCGCTATATGATCGAATGGGACAAGGATGATCTCGATAACGTCAAGATCCTCAAGGTGGATGTGCTGGCGCTCGGCATGCTGACCTGCCTGCGCAAGGCTTTCACGCTTCTTGAAGATCATTATGGGGTCCGGAAAACCCTCGCCGATCTCGGCAATAAGGAACATGGAGACGAGGGTAAGCCAGTCTATGCGATGATGTGCCGGGCCGATACGCTTGGCGTCTTCCAGATCGAAAGCCGGGCACAGATGAGCATGCTGCCGCGGCTGAGGCCGAAGACATTCTACGATCTCGTCATCGAAGTTGCGATCGTGCGGCCGGGACCGATCCAGGGCGATATGGTGCACCCCTATCTGAAGCGCCGGGAACAGCAAGACAAGAAAATTCCGGTCGAATATCCGAGCGAGGAACTGAAGGCGGTGCTGGAAAGGACCCTCGGCGTTCCCCTGTTCCAAGAACAGGCGATGCAGATTGCGATCACCGCAGCCGGCTTCGCGCCGGCGGAAGCGGACAAGCTTCGGCGCGCCATGGCGACATTCAAGCGAACCGGCACGATCGGAAATTTCGAGAACAGGTTCATAGACGGCATGGTCGCCAAGGATTATCCTCGAGACTTCGCCCAGCAATGCTTCAATCAGATCAAGGGCTTCGGCGAATACGGCTTTCCTGAAAGCCATGCGGCTTCCTTCGCGCTGCTCGTCTATGCCTCGTCCTGGGTCAAAGCCTATTATCCCGATGTCTTCTGCGCGGCGATGCTGAATTCGCAGCCGATGGGCTTCTATGCGCCGGCGCAGCTGGTGCGTGATGCGCGGGAGCATGGCGTGGAAATTCGCGAGGTCGATGTCAATCGTTCGGATTGGGACTGTCTTTTGGAGGAAGCGCGTTTCGACAGGCCGAAAGTCGATTTCCGGCACAAGGACATGCGCGAGATTATCCGAACGAAAAGAGCGGTTCGCCTTGGTTTCCGGCAGGTGAAGGGCCTTTCTGAAAAAGCCATCAGCGAAAAATTGATTGCAAATCGAGGTGCCGGGTACGGATCGATCCGTGAACTCTGGCTGCGCTCAGGCCTCGAAAGATCGGAGATCGAACGGCTGGCGGATGCGGATGCCTTCCGTTCGATCGGTCTGTCGCGGCGTGAGGCGCTCTGGGCGGTGCGGGCGCTTGATGTGAAAAGTGCCGCAGAGAAGCTGCCCTTGTTCGATCAGGTGTCCCATGCCGAACTCCAGATCGAGCCAAGCGTGACGCTGCCCGAGATGTTGCCGGGGGCGCAGGTCGTCGAGGATTATCGCTACCTTTCGCTATCGCTGAAGGCCCATCCGGTTTCGTTCCTGCGAGAGGATTTCCGGAGAGCGGGCATTACGCGTAACGTCGATCTTCTCAGCGTCCCGAACGGAAAGAGGGTGACGATTGCCGGGCTGGTGCTGGTGCGTCAGCGTCCGGGCACGGCCAAGGGAGTAATCTTCATGACGCTGGAAGATGAGACGGGTGTTGCCAATGCCATCGTCTGGCAAAAGGTTTTCGAGAAATATCGCCCGATCGTCATGGGAGCGCGGCTCGTAAAAATCCAAGGTAGACTGCAAAGTCATGGTGGTGTGATTCACACTGTCGTCGAGCATATCGAAGATATGACGCCCGCCCTCGGCCTTCTGAAGAAGGAAGCTCGGAGCTTCGGGGTCAGCGAGCGCGCCGACGAGACAATGCGGGCGACAGCCGATGCACGCGAAAAGAAGATGGCACGCATGCTCGAAAAGGCCGCGATTGAAAGGCGAATGAGGTCAACAAGCGGGCAGACGGATGGCGCAGAGACCGCTCAGGTCATGCCGAAGGGGCGCAATTTTCATTGATGCTGCCGTGCGACGAGAACCGTTGCCGAGAGGCCCCTCAGCGATTTGCATCATTGAAGCGAGCTGACCCGGCCCAACCGATATCGTTTCAATCTGCTGAACCGTCACCTGTTTCGAAGAAAAACGGCAAGGACCATGACCTGTCTGTTCACCCACCGCGGTAGTGCCACCTCCGAGATCTCTAGGGGATGCGTGTCCACAATTCTTACGAGGTGCTTGCAGGATCGGAAGCGAAATGCGTGATTTCACCCCCGAACCTCACACGGCCATGTGAATGGGGGACAACCAGTCGCATGCTTTCGATCTCGATTTTTTCTTGACAGCCACCATCTTCTTTTGCAGAAAAGACGATAGTGAATGTCATGTTTGGAATGAAGACGTGCTTGTCTGCAGCTGCAATTACATAACTGACCACGAAATCCGCGAAGTCATCAACGAACTTCTCGATCAGGATTGTTGGCAGCTTATTGTTCCTGCGAAGGTCTATCACGCCATGGAAAAGCGTGGTCGCTGCTGCGGCTGCTTCCCCAACGTCGTCGATATCATCATCCAAACAACCGAAGAATATCATGCTCGCCGCGACTCGACGGAGGGTGAGATATCTGATTTCATGTCCCGCCTGAAACAATTCCACGAGGATAACAGGAGGGCGGACATTGAAAGGCGACAAAAAAGTCATCGAGCGGCTTAACGAGGCGCTATTCCTCGAACTCGGTGCCGTCAATCAATTCTGGGTCCATTACCGTCTTTTGGAAGACTGGGGCTACACCAAGCTCGCAAAGAAGGAACGCGCCGAATCCATCGAGGAAATGCACCATGCCGATCGCCTGGTCGCGCGTATCATCTTCCTTGAGGGGCATCCGAACCTTCAGACACTCGCGCCTTTGCGCATCGGCCAGAACGTCAAGGAGGTTCTCGAAGCCGACTTGGCCGGTGAGTATGACGCCCGCACGGCCTACAAGAAATCACGCGACATCTGTCATGACGCCGGCGATTATGTCTCCATGAAGCTGTTTGAGGATCTCCTCGCAGACGAGGAGGGTCATATCGACTTTCTCGAATCTCAGCTGCAACTGCTCGAGAAGATCGGCGAATCCAAATATGGCCAGCTCAATGCAGACTCGGCCGACGACGCAGACAAGGACTGAGGTCTGCCCACCGGCCGAATTTTTCGGCCGGTTCCTCTTTTCCGTCGCATCAAGGCGATGTTCGCTTATCAGGGCTGCAGACTGCAGTCCTTCTTCGCGGAAGACGCAAGCAACTCTTCTTAATCCGGCGCTCTCAAGCCTGCCAGGTGGCTGAACTCGGATACGACCCGATCATAGACC
>NZ_JBNDHS010000183.1:0-3812 GCF_056755095.1 Rhizobium sp. SVR5-9E
GGAATACGGCAGGGACAGATGGTGGGCAAGCACCGGTACCGCGTGGCTATAATCGGCGTTTGTATTGACCAAGTCCCAGATACTGTTGACAGCAACGCCAGCACGGTCAAGGTCGGCTCTGATCGGGCGTTCCTCTATTTCGAGGTTCCTGGAGCGACGCTCTATCGCTTGATCGCGTTCGGTTCGATTTAACATGAAGCCGTCTCAATCCCCTTTACCGTTCATTGCCTGAATACAATGCAAAAGTTGAATAGTTGTTCTTCGCGCATGTTTTACTCTGCCAAAGGCAATCAGCGGATTGCCCGCTGTCGGCGCTAAGCGGAAGTCCGCGTCCGGCAGCTTCCGGCCCATTGCGGACCTTTCGTTCGTCCATGTAATCTCGCGCTACCTGATAAACCAGTCCGTCGAGAAGTTCACGTCTGCTTCTAGCGCAAAGCGGACATCTAGGGCCTCCCGTGGACTCTTTAAGCATTCTCTGATGCACTGAGGGCATGACCAAGCCGCCAAACTCTAAGCCTCTGCTCAGCGATGCCGATGCGCCGGTCCGATCCAGACAGCGCAAGCGGCGAGACCCCGCACAGCCGAACCTCCCCCTCGATCCAATGCCACAACGCATCGAGCCGTGTCTTGCGCTCCTCAAACCGAAGATACCGAAGGGGCCGGACTGGATCTATGAGATTAAGTGGGACGGGTATCGCCTAGCCGTGCATATCACTCCAGAGAGAGTACGCATCCTTACGCGAGGCGGGCATGACTGGACACGCCGCTTCCCGGAGATCGAGGAGGCGGCAAAGCGGCTCGGCGTGGCGACGGCAATCCTGGATGGCGAGGCAATCGTCTTGGATGACGAGGGCCGTCCAAACTTCGGGATGCTTCAGAATTCACTCGGTGGCCGAGGAGGCAAGCGAACCTCGCATGAAGCGATGCTCATGGCCTTTGATCTGCTGTACTTTGACGGCCACGATCTGACCGGCATGGACCTCATGGCGCGGCGCCATCTGCTTGAGGGTTTGGTTCCTGCCAGCGGCGAGGATTTCATCCGGCTCTCACAGGAGATAGAAGCGGATGGCGACGACTTGCTTGCCGCGGTTGCCGAACTCGGCCTTGAAGGCATTATTGCCAAGAACCGGCACAGCACCTACCGATCCGGCCGGCTGGGTGATTGGGTCAAGGTGAAGTGCATCCGGAGCGACAGCTTCGTGGTTGTTGGCTATGAGAAATCTGCCTCGGCGAGCCGTGGAATTGCGAGCCTGCTACTCGCAGGGCGCAAGGGCAATAGCCTCGTCTACGTCGGCGATGTCGGGACCGGATTCAAAGAGCGCGATCTGATCTATCTGTCGGAGACGCTCGACAGTCTCAAAACCAGCAAGTCGGCCGTTGACGTCAAGCGAAAGAACATTGTCTGGGTACAACCGACGCTAATTGCCGAGATCGAATACCGCGCTTGGACCCACGACGGGAAGCTCCGACACGCGTCATATAAGGGCCTGCGGGAGGAGCAGGATGAGGCGGCGGTTTATGAGGTGGAGTGATGCGGCAGGTATTTCTACTCTTCTTGGTCCTCAGGGTACTGCATATTGGGGATCGCCGTCCAACCTGAACGAGGGGGTGCGTTCTCCTGCGTGCGAACGGTGATACCTTCGGTGCTAACGACGTGGGCGCCTCGATGGTGCATTGCGCGGACAACCGCTCTTCGCGGATGATCTTCGTCTTCTTTCGCGGAACTAATGATGGCGGTGAACTTGCTCGTATCCTCCGGCATTCTTTCTTGAAGGCGGGGACCAAGTATCTGGTCTAGCAACTCCGTGGAGACGTTGCGCCTAGATCCATGATGCGGGACCTGAAAGCGATCAATTCCCGGCAAGGCGAGGCCTACGTATGGCGCGAAAGCAATGACTTCCTGCAATCCGCCTCGTCCGGTATCGCCTGTGAGAAGTATCTTTTTCCCGGAGAGGTATGCGTATTGAACGACGCTCATCTCGTTCTCTGCGCTCGTTTCTTCAGCAGGAAAAACCTCGCCACCCCATGCTGATTTTACAAGAATAAAAACCTTTCCAAGAACCTCCGCCAGGAAACCACCAATCGCTGGGCCTGCCTTAAAGCCGGCGACTTCAGCAACGCGACCAGTTTTTTCGGAATCTAGGACCTTCTCGATGTAGCGTTCCCTGGTCGGCGCCATTACTACGAATGCTCCAACCCGGCTTGCTTGGAATGCTTCGCGGATCGGAATGCCTCTTCGAACTGCTATCTCCTCAAGGGCAGCAGTGTTCGGGTACGCCTTCTTTAAATCTCGAATGAGATTGTCTCTGTTTGTATATCGCGCAAAGCGGGTAAGAAGTTCGTCGGCGTAAAGCCAAGGCCGGTTCATCCAGAGGTTCGCGACGGGAAAAACCTCAAGGATCTCCCTGAGTCCTGCAGTGTGGTCGCCGTCAGGATGTGTCGCAACGACATGATCTATATACGACGGATTGCCGTAGTGGGTTTTTATATGCGCGGCCAGTCTTTTTCCGGTCTCAAGGTAGCCGCCGTCGACCACGTGTACATACTGATTCCCATTTATTTCGTATCGGAGGGCAATCGCATCGCCGCTCTTTTTTGTCTCAACGTCTAAAAAGTCTATTTCAAAAAAGTCGGCCATTTGCGGTTGATCTCAGAAAACGATTATTGCGCTTAATGATTGCGCGAATTAGGTTATTGATGCAATCGGTGAGGGACACGCACTTTGGAAAACTTCGACTTATACACAATAAAGGCGCGGCTGATTCCGGCTTTAATTACTCTCGTGCCGGCAATCGCATTTGTTATCGCGATTTTGAACCTGCAATCTTTAGACGCTAGCCAAATGTGGGCGACGATAGGTCTAACTGTAATTTTGTTCGTCTGCGCAAATATTGCCCGAGACGCAGGAAAGAGACTTCAGGCTCACGTCTATCGGGAGAACGATGGGTGGCCAACGTTTGACGTTCTACAATACAACGACCTGACGTTTTCGGATGAGGCTAAGCAGAGATACCTTGCTTTCCTAAGCGATAAACTGGCTGTTCCGTATCCCTCGATGTTGGAGGCAAAGGAGAATCCTAGGAGAGCACGCGATTTTTACAATCGGGCGGCGTCGTGGTTGAGGGAGAATACACGCGATACCAACCGGTTTCGCGTCCTCTACGACGAAAACATTAATTATGGATTCTATCGGAATATGCTCGGCCTACGAGCCATTGCGATCGCAATCAATCTTGCAGTCTCCGCCGCATGCCTGCTCTTGATCTACGATTTGGTCCCATGGTTTGCAGGTGCTCGCGTACGCTTGCCGTATGTACTGGCGGTAAGCGGCATTCACCTTCTCTATCTGGTATTCGGCGTTGGCATGAAGAGAATGATCAATGCCTCTGCTAGGTACTCTCGGCAGCTTCTTTTGGCGTGCGATGCGCTGTTGCAAGACTACAAAAAGTGAGCGGCCTCCGCCTTCTCAATCGCTCCTCTCGCTAGTTCCTTTCTACCGCCGAGGTAATGGGCATCTAAGATCTGATCCACATCGCGGAGCGAGTGCCCGGTTAAGGCACCAATCTCAGCTGCAGTGCATCCGGCTAGAGCAAATCTGGTTACCGCCGTGCCTCGGAGATCGTGGAACGTCAGATCAGTGATTCCTGCCTCCCTACAGGCTCGCTTCCAAGCAGTGTCAAAGCCAGCGATGGTCCAAGCGGCCCCCCGGCTGTTACGGAGGATTACGCCTTGCGATCGAGGTAGGACATTGAGCTCGTCACGTAGACGCTTCGAAGCTGGGACAATTACCCGCGCGCCGGTCTGTTCTGCTT
>NZ_JBNDHS010000184.1:0-3659 GCF_056755095.1 Rhizobium sp. SVR5-9E
GCTGCTGTGGGTGCTAACGAGCACCAACGGGTATTCCACCACCTTCTGAATTGTCACCTCTGGCAAACGGCCAATGTCGTGCCCCTCAGGATAAACGACGAACATGGGCTCTGTTGCCAGCGGCGTAACATCCAGATCAGAAAGCACACCACGATCGATTCCGATGGCGACGTCCACCTCCCCTGAACGCACCATTGCCAGAACCCGCTCCCAAAAAAGGTCGCGAACGATGACCTCAACCTCCGGATGCTGCTCCATAAATTCCGATACCAGTTCCGGCAGAACGCTTCCTGAGAGAGAAGGAAGACATCCTATCCGGAGAGTCTCGTTTGGCGTCACACCCATTTTCTGAGCCTGGTTCACCAGCGCATCCCAATCGTTCAATAACTTGCGAAACTGTCCCGCAAGAATCCGGCCGGAAGCTGTGAGCGCCACGTATCGGGTGTTTCGACTAAAGAGTTGTAATCCCAACAACTGCTCAAGTTGCCTGATCTGCACGGTCAGAGCCGGCTGGGTGATATTCAGGGATTCCGCCGCCCGGGTAAAGCTTCCGCTGGATGCGACGGCGACGAACGCGCGAGCAAGTTTTAATGTAACACTCATAATCTTCTGTTATAGATAAATGATCTCAAAATTCAATTGTCTCGTTGTTGATATGCCTATAACCGGTCCACGCCGGATATGCTCATGCATAAGCGGCTGGAGGAATCGAACTGGCGTTCGCGAGTTCGATCAGGTTGGGATTGATATGCGACTATTTTCAAGACATCTAATAAGCCGCGATACCGTCGCGGGATTCCTTTACATTGCCATCGGTGCAGCGGCAGCGATTGGCGCGACTTTTTACCGCTTGGGCTCGGGAACGCGCCCAGGGCCTGGGTTTTTTCCGTTTATTCTCGGTTTGATCCTTGTTGGGCTTGGAGCAATCATCCTTGTCGGCGACCTGCGCAAGAATCCTGAAGTTCGGGCCAGCTTGAGCCTTTTTGAGTTGCGCGGTCCGTTTTTCGTGCTGACATCGGTACTGGCCTTTGCCTTGCTGATCACCAAGCTCGGCGTCATCGTTGCGGTTGCGGTGATGACTTTGATCGGCGCCCTGGCCTGCCGCGAATCGACTTGGCGAGCAAGCATCGTCTGTGCCGTCATCTTCGGCGTTACCAGCGTTGTCCTATTCAGGTGGGCGTTGAGCGTTTACCTGCCCACGGCCCCCTTCATTCTTGGCTATTAAGGCATTTTACAGCGCAAATCCGGAAAAGACTCGCTGTCTTTCGATCGCAGCATTTGCCAGGGCTGGCAAATGTCGGAATCGAAAGTCCGCCAGGCTGACATTGGTCCTGTTTAGATCGAAACACGCTAAACAGTCGGGAGAAATTGATGGACTTCTTTAATCATATTGCCCTCGGCATCACCACTGCGGTGACTTTTCAGAATCTCTTCTACTGTTTAGTCGGGTGCATTCTGGGAACCGCGGTGGGGGTTCTTCCCGGGCTCGGGCCGCTGGCGACGATCTCCATGTTGCTGCCCTTCACCTTCGGCTTGGACCCGGTTACGGCGTTGATCATGCTGGCCGGGATCTACTACGGCACGCAATATGGCGGCTCCACGACAGCAATTCTGGTCAATTTACCAGGCGAAACATCGTCGGTCGTCACGACGATCGATGGCTATCAGATGGCTCGCCAAGGCCGCGCTGGCGTGGCGTTGGCTACGGCTGCTCTGAGTTCCTTTTTTGCAGGAACGGTCGGCACGCTTGCTCTCGCTCTGTTTTCCGGGCCACTGACTGCACTTGTGTTTGAACTAGGTCCCCCCGAATATTTTGCCTTGATGGTACTTGGCCTGCTCGGTGCAGTAGCGCTCAATAGCGGCTCGATGGCAAAGACGATTGGCATGACAATCATGGGCATCCTCGTCGGCCTTGTCGGAACAGATACCAGCACCGGCGTCGTACGCTACACCTTCGGGCTCACCGAATTGTGGGACGGGATCGATATTATCATTTTGGCGGTCGGCGTTTTCGCTTTCTCGGAAATTATGCTGACGCTTGAGCAAAAGACATCGGAAGAGGTCAAGACCGAGAAGATCGAGACCCTCACGCCGACGCTGAAAGACGTGAGGGAGATGATAGCGCCCGCCGCACGCGGCAGTCTTATTGGTTCGCTGTTTGGCATGCTGCCCGGTACGGGCGTCGCCATCGCTTCCTATATGGCCTATTCCATCGAGAGGCGCGTCTCCCGCAATCGGAAGATGTTCGGACGCGGTGCAATCGGAGGCGTCGCCGCGCCAGAGGCCGCAAACAATGCTGCAGCACAGACTGCCTTCGCGCCGACTTTGACGCTCGGCATACCGGGTAACGCGACAATGGCTCTCATGTTGGGCGCCATGATGATGCACAATATTCAGCCTGGCCCGCAGGTTATGACAAGCAATCCCGCTCTGTTTTGGGGGCTGATTGTCTCGATGTGGATCGGAAATCTGATCCTGGTCGTACTGAATCTGCCGCTTGTTGGCATGTGGGCGAAATTGCTGAACGTGCCTTACAAGTTTATCTACCTGGCAATCCTGTTCTTTTGCTGCATCGGTGTTTACTCGACCCAATCGTCGGTTCTGGACGTCGTATTCGCCGCGTTTTTCGGGTTGGTTGGCTATGTTTTCCGAAAACTCGACTGCAACCCTACCCCGATGATGCTCGGTATGGTTCTGGGGCCTATCGTGGAGGAGAATTTCCGGCGCTCGATGCTGATCGCGAGGGGAGACCCCAGCTTCTTCCTCTCACGCCCCATCGCGTTGGTATTCCTTGGAATCGCTGTGCTCCTGGTGCTCGTGATGACGATGTCGAGCGTCCGCAATCGCTTCGAAGCAAGCATAGAAAGCGAGTGATCCTCGACGAGGAGATGCTGCCTGAACCCGGCATCATCGTTTCTTATGAGACGATCCGGTGCCGGGCGAAGACGTTCGGCCCGGAATATGCTGGCCGTTTGCGGCGGAAATCACCGAGCCCCCCGCGATGTCTGGCATCTGGATGAAGTGGTCGCGGGGATTGACGGCCGGAAACACTGGCTGTGGCGGCTGTCGATCAAGATGGCTACGTTCTCGACGAGATCGTCCCGAGCCGGCGCAACCCCAAGGCTGCCAAGCGTCTGCTGCGAAAATACTAAAAGCTTTGACCTGTGACCCGCCGCGCGTCATCGGCTGTCAGGGCCTGTTCCCGCGTGCCCGAGACGATGATCTCGAGAACCTCGTGCTCGTCGGTGTTCTTGACGTAGCGGTCGCCGACATATTCGCCGCGCTTCAGCACCATGACGCGGTCACCCACCGCGAAAATGTCGACTAGGCGGTGCGAGATGATGATCTGGGCAACGCCCTGCTTCTTCAGCTCCAGCATGGTTTCAAGCAGGCGTTCGGTCGCCATCACGGAAAGGTTGGCTGTCGGTTCGTCGAGGATAACCACGCGCGGGTCAAAAGAAATCGCACGCGCAATCGCGACCGATTGCTGACGGCCGCCCGACAGGCTTTCGACTTTCTGATAGACGGAATTCACATCGACCTTGAGCCGTTTCAGCACATGATCGGCTTCCGCATACATCTTCTTCCGGTTGACGAAGGGACCTTTGAGCGGCCAGCGGCCGAGAAAGATGTTCTGGCCGACATCCATGTTCCCGCAC
>NZ_JBNDHS010000185.1:0-3558 GCF_056755095.1 Rhizobium sp. SVR5-9E
TGTCACCGCCACCTGGCTGCGCGAAGCACCGCTGCTCGGTGTGACCGTGCTGCTTGGTTCGATTTGTATCTATGCGCTGCTCGGTGCACTGATTCACCTGCGCAGCCTGCCGTCGATCGTCGTGACGCTCGGCATGAGCTTCGTCTGGCAGGGACTGGCGATCCTCGTGTTACCCAAACCCGGCGGCAAGGCGCCGGAATGGCTTCAGGCGATCACGTCCTTCAAGCCGCCCTTCATTCCTTTTCCGATCGTCGCCGCTGTCGTCATTGCCGCCGTCGTCTATTTTGGCCTGATGCGGACCTCCTACGGAGTCATCTTGCGCGGTTCGGGCGGCAATCCGGCGGCGCTAGCGCGGGCCGGCTGGTCACTTTTGCGCACCAAGATCACGCTCTTTGCGCTGGCCGGAAGCTTCGGCGTACTCTCGGGCCTGACGCTGATCGGCATTACCTCGTCCGGCGATGCCAATATCGGGAATGGCTATACGCTGCTGTCGATCGCCGGCGTCATCCTCGGCGGCGGTGAATTCATGGGAGGGCGCGTGTCGCCGATCGGCGCGGTCATCGGCGCGCTGACGCTGGCGCTTGCCGCCTCGTCACTGCTGACCTTCATGCATATTCCGCCGGACTGGCAGGTGGCGGCGAATGGTGCGATTCTCATCATCGTGCTTGCCGCTCGCGCGCTCATCAGCCGCAAGGAGGCATGACATGCCGCAATTGAAAGTGCTTGCCGCAAAGCCCTGGATTTGGTCCTTCGTCGGCGCTCTCGCCGCCTGGCTCGCTACCATTGCATTTACCGGCGGCTACGGCGCCGGCGGCATGCTAACGGCCGCCTTCTCGCTTGCCGTCTTCATGGTCATCGTCGGTACAGGGCAGATGTTCGTCATCACCCTTGGCCCCGGCAATGTCGATCTATCGCTGCCGGCCAATATCGGGCTTGCCAGCGCCGTCGCGATGAAGAGCATGGACGGGCAGGACAGCATGATCCTCGTCGGCCTGCTTGCCGCACTCGCCAGCGGTGCTGCGGTCGGCGTCGCCAACTATCTGCTGATCTGGGCGCTGCGCATTCCGCCGATCATAGCGACGCTCTCGGCAAGCTTCATCATCCAGTCGATCGACATCAGTTATGGACGCGGCCTGCAGATCAAGCCACCGACAGGTTTTGCCGAATTCACCAATCTGCAGATGTTCGGAGTTCCCTTGCTGGCGCTTCTCGCCGTCCTCTTCACGCTGGGTGCCGGCGTTGCGCTCCACCGGATGATCTACGGGCGCTCGGTGCTGGCGATCGGGCAGAATATCCGCGCCGCCTGGCTTGCGGGCGTGCATGTCGAGCGCATCCGTTTCCTAACCTATACACTCTCGGGCACGCTCGGCGGTCTGAACGGGGCACTGCTGGCCGGCTATTTCCGCGGCGCAAATGTAGATATTGGCAATGAATACCTGCTTTCCTCAATCGCCGTCGTCGTCATCGGCGGAACCTCTGTCGCGGGCGGCAAGGCTAACATTCCGGGCATCTGGGGAGCTGCCCTTTTCCTCGTGCTTCTCCTGACCATGCTCAACACATTCGGCGTTAGCGCCGGTGTGCGCCTGCTGCTCACCGGCCTTATCATCGTTGGCGTCATCACCGCTGCCGGAGGCAAGCGTTCGTAGGATCTTGGGCCCTCCTATTCGGCGTCTCAGCCATTTGGCTCAGGGTGACGCCGCCCACTCGAAGCCGCCAATCTAATTGCTGCCGGAGGACAGTCAGCAAAGCTCGTTGCTTGCGGGCTTCGCTCGATAGCTCAGGGGCTTCCAAGGGCACTCGGCAGGTTTGGCAGCCGGTGCTATCACTGACACTGAGTAGAGATACCGGGCTGGAGCATCGTTTTCAAGCGATAGGCAGAGGCCCCCTATGCTGACCGGCCTCCCCAGTACCACCTGGTCAGGCCGAGCGTGGCGGCCTGTCGAGTACAATCTTGATTGCCAGTGGTCAATCACCGTCGACCGGCGGGAAGGCAAGGAGCCCGTGGAATATCCCACGCCGGAACTCGAGGCGGTGCTGGGCAAGACGCTTGGCGTGCCCTTGTTCCAGGAAAGCGCCATGCGGGTGGCGATGGTCTGCGCCGGCTTTACCGGCGGCGAGGCCGACCAGCTGCGCAAGTCGATGGCGACCTTCAAGTTCACCGGTGGCGTCTCGCGGTTCAAGGACAAGCTGGTGTCGGGGATGGTGAGGAATGGCTACACGCCGGAATTTGCCGAAAAGACGTTCTCCCAACTCGAAGGCTTTGGCTCCTATGGATTCCCGGAGAGCCACGCGGCTTCGTTTGCGCTGATTGCCTATGCCTCCAACTATGTGAAATGCCACTACCCGGACGTTTTCTGTGCGGCGCTGCTGAACTCGCAGCCGATGGGATTTTACGCGCCGGCGCAGATCGTCGGCGACGCCAGGGCGCATGGCGTCGAGGTGCGGCCGGTCTGCATCAATAGGTCCCGATGGGACTGCACGCTTGAGCGGATCGGCAATTCCGGCCGGCACGCCGTCCGGCTCGGTTTCCGGCAGGTAAAAGGATTGGCAGTCGCTAACGCCGCGCGGATCGTCGCGGCGCGCATGAACAGCCCCTTTGCCTCGGTTGACGATATGTGGCGTCGATCGGGCGTACCGTCGGAGGCGCTTGTCCAGCTTGCCAAGGCCGACGCCTTTCTGCCGTCGCTGAAACTTGAGCGCCGGGATACACTCTGGGCGATCAAGGCGCTGCGCGACGAACCGCTGCCATTGTTTGCAGCCGCGGCCGACCGGGAAATGACCGCCATTGCCGAGCAGCGGGAGCCGGACGTCGCGCTTCGACAGATGACGGACGGGCATAACGTCATCGAGGACTACAGCCATACCGGGCTGACACTACGGCAGCATCCGATCGCCTTCCTGCGCAAGGATCTCGCGGCACGCAACATCATCACCTGCGCCGAGGCGATGAATTCGAGGGACGGGCGATGGGTCTATACATCAGGACTTGTCCTGGTACGGCAGAAGCCGGGATCGGCCAAGGGCGTCATGTTCATCACCATCGAGGATGAGACCGGGCCGGCCAACCTCGTCGTCTGGCCGACCCTCTTTGAAAAACGAAGGCGGATCGTTCTCGGATCCTCGATGATGGCGATCAATGGCCGCATCCAGAGGGAAGGGGAGGTCGTCCATCTCGTCGCGCAGCAGCTGTTCGACCTGTCAGGCGACCTGGTCGGCCTTGCAGATCGCGATGAAGAGTTCAAGCTGCCAACCGGCCGCGGCGACGAGTTTGCCCATGGTGGCGGGCCGGATCCGCGGGACGAGCCGAGGCCGGTTATCGCTGCGCGCGACATGTTCGTGCCTGACCTTCATATCGATACGTTGAAGATCAAGGCACGGAATTTTCATTGAATGCGTTAGCTTATATCTTGGTCGCGGCAGACGAGTCGAAATCATAACCGCTGCGGCCTACGCCGGATGGATACCTGTCGCTCAAGGAGCTCTGACCTGCCACTGAACTTTCATCCGACTGCGATTAGAGCCTCGGCGGCTTTCAATAGGCCAAATGGCGCGGTGGGA
>NZ_JBNDHS010000186.1:0-3531 GCF_056755095.1 Rhizobium sp. SVR5-9E
GAAGAAGGACGGCGCGCTGAAGTTCACCGGCGAACTGAAGGGCGTGCTTCGCGAGCCCGACGCCGTAAAGTGGCTGGACGACAACCGTCTCGTCGTCGCCAATGAAGGCGATTATAAAGGCGGCTCGCGGGGCTTCACCATCTTCGACAAGACCGGCAAGGTCCTCTACGAATCGGGCTCCTCCTTCGAGCGCGCCGTTGCCACCACCGGCCACTATCCGGAAGGCCGCTCCTCGGCCAAGGGCGTCGAGCCGGAGGGCCTGGAGCTCGCGAAGTTCGGGGGCGACCAGTACTTCTTCCTTCTCGCCGAACGCGCTTCGGTCGTCGGCGTTTACAAGGACACCGGCGCTGAGCCGCAGCTCGTTCAGCTTCTGCCGTCGGGCATTGGTCCCGAAGGTGCGATCGCCATCCCGCAGCGCAACCTCTTCGCCACTGCCAACGAAACCGATCTCGGCGAAGATGGCGGCCCGCGCTCGCACGTCATGATCTATGAGCGTGCCGAAGGCGAGAAGGCCTATCCGCAGATCGTCACCGCGGAGAAGGACGGCAATCCGATCGGCTTTGCAGCGCTTTCGGGCCTTGCTGCCGTTCCGGAAAAAGCTGGCCAGCTCTTCGCCGTCTCTGACAGCGTTCTCGGCATGCAGCCGATGATCTACACGATCGACGCGACACAGAAGCCGGCCGTCATCACCGATGCGCTCGTCGTCAAGCGCGATGGCGCGGCTGCCCAGAAGCTCGACATCGAAGGTGTCGCGGTCGATGACAAGGGCTGGTTCTGGCTCGCTTCGGAAGGCAACACCGAGAAGCTGCTGCCGCATGCGCTCTACCACGTCAACCCGAAGGGTGAGATCAAGGCAGAGGTCGCGCTGCCGAAGGAACTGACGGACAATGAGATCCGCTACGGTTTCGAAGGTGTCACGATCATCGGTTCCGGCGACGATGCAACGCTGTGGATGGCAGTTCAGCGCGAGTGGAAGGATGACGAGAAGGGCTTCGTCAAGCTCGTCTCCTACAATCCGAAGAGCAAGGAATGGGGCGCCGTGCGCTATCCGCTCGACAAGTCCGAGAACGGCTGGGTCGGCCTGTCGGAAATCTCCGCCCATGGCGACAGCGTCTACGTCATCGAGCGCGATAACCTCGTCGGCGATGCAGCCAAGCTGAAGAAGCTCTACAAGGTCGCCATATCCGACCTGAAGCCCGCCAAGCTCGGTGGCGACCTGCCGGTCGTCAAGAAGACCGAAGCCCACGACTTCCTCAACGAGCTGAAGACCGCGACCAACGGTTACGTGCTCGACAAGCTCGAAGGCTTCACCTTCGACGCGTCAGGCAAGGCCTATGCCGTCACCGACAACGATGGCGTCAGCGATTCTTCCGGAGAGACGCTGTTCTTCCCGGTCACCCTGACCGCGACGAACTGAGCCGTCATCGACCGGACGAAATAAGAAGGCCGGGCGAAAGCCCGGCCTTTGCTTTGTTGCGGGCCCGATTTCCGTCATCCTCGGCCTTGTGCCGAGGATCTGCTGGCCGCGAGGAGTTAGATGCTCGGCACAGGGCCGAGCATGACGGAGTGGGCGTGGTCAGCCGTCTTCAGTTCAGTTTACCAGCGCTGGTGGACATGCGGCGCAACCAGCCGCTCGTAGATTTCGCGGGTGGCCTCCATCACATCATGAGACAACGGCGCGAGGCTGGCAGCCGCCGCATTGGCTTTCGCCTGTTCGGCGTTGCGCGCGCCCGGGATAACCACGGTGACCGCATCATTCATGAGGATCCACCGGAGCGCGAAGGCCGCCATGGTGGCGCCCTGCGGCACGAGTTTGCGCACCTCCTCGACAGCCTGCAAGCCAACTTCGAACGGCACGCCCGCGAAGGTCTCGCCGACATCGAAGGCTTCGCCATGGCGGTTGTAGTTGCGATGGTCGTCGCTTGCGAAGTTGGTGTCGCGGGTGATCTTGCCGGAAAGCAGACCGCTTGCGAGCGGCACGCGCGCGATCACGGCGACGTTCCTCTGACGAGCTTCGGGGAAGAACAGATGGTCCGGACGCTGGCGGAATATGTTGTAGATGATCTGGATGCTTTCAACGCCCGGAAATTCGATTGCTTTCAATCCCTCCTCGACCGTCGAGACGCTGACGCCGTAGCCCTTGATCTTGCCGGCCTTCTGCAGTTCGTTCAGTCCCTCGAACACCTCCGGCCGGTAAAGCACTTCGGTCGGCGGGCAATGAAGCTGCACGAGATCGAGACTATCGACCTGCAGATTTTTCAGGCTGCGCTCGATGAAGCCTTCGAGGTTGGCCTTGGTGTAGCCGTCGGCGACATGTGGATTGAGCCGGCGCCCGGCCTTTGTGGCCACCATCGGGCGCACGCCGCCACGGCTCTTCAGGACCTCGGCGACGATCTTTTCCGATCGGCCGTCACCGTAAACGTCGGCTGTATCGATGAAGGTCATGCCGGCGTCGAGCGCGGCATTGAGTGCCGCCCGTCCATCAGCCTCGCTGACATCGCCCCAGGAACCGCCGATCTGCCACGCGCCGAAGCCGACATTGCTTACCGAAAACGGCATACGGCCGAAAGAATGCTGTTTCATGGGAATCCTCCATTCGTAATAAAAAGCTCGCACGGCGACTATCAGCCGGACACCGACCCGACAAGCGCGCACGCCGGAAAATAGGGCGGCGGCTTACTTCTTCGAGAACGCCGTCCGGTGGACCTGTTAAGGGGCGGCAATGGCAAACCGGAGCGCAACGCGTCCCTGCTGCACTTCAAATGAGGTCACCGATAACCTAGCTTCTGCAGAAGCGGATCAATCAACGAAGAGAGACTCATCATGGAAATCAAGGCAGCCGGTTCCCGGCCTTCGGCAAAAGGTTCCTCCGACTATTTTGTCGGCGCCGTGCGGCTGGATCCGTTGATCGAAGCACCGGACCCGGCGCGGGTGAGGGCCGCCCATGTCACGTTCGAGCCGGGAGCACGCACCGCGTGGCACACGCATCCCTTGGGGCAGACGCTTATCGTTACGTCGGGCAAGGGACTCGTTCAGAGCTGGGGAGGAGAAATTCAGGAGATTCGCCCGGGCGACACCGTCTGGTTCGCGCCCGGTGAAAAACATTGGCATGGCGCTAGCCCGGAAACGGCGATGACGCATATCGCGGTCCAAGAATCACTCAACGGCAGCGTTGCGGACTGGATGGAGCAGGTCAGCGACGAGCAATACGCCGGACGGGCCTAACCGGCTGCCAGCGTCAGTAAAATGCAGCGGACGACCGGCGGCCTGAGCCTCGCTGCCCGCCGCTCTCGCTGGGCTCTAGGCTTTGCTTTGAAAACAATTTCCGGACTGTCATGGTTTTGTCTCCAAACCTGCTTGACACTAAAAGGCGAACCCCTTAGTTAGCCGCTCATCGAAGCGGCCAGCCCGTTTCGAAAAGGATGCGAAAGCTCCGGATGACTTGAAATGAAGTGCGGGTGTAGCTCAGTCGGTTAGAGTGCCGGCCTGTCACGCCGGAGGTCGCGGGTTCGAGCCCCGTCACTCGCGCCA
>NZ_JBNDHS010000187.1:0-3453 GCF_056755095.1 Rhizobium sp. SVR5-9E
CCTTCCTCGCCATGAAGATCACCTTCATCAACGAGATCGCCGACCTTTGCGAACAGATCGGTGCGGACGTGCAGAAGGTTGCCAAGGGCATCGGCATGGACAAGCGCATCGGCGACAAGTTCCTGCATGCCGGTCCCGGCTACGGCGGCTCGTGCTTTCCGAAGGACACGCTTGCGCTCGTCAAGACCGCTCAGGACTACGACAGCCCGATGCGCCTGATCGAAACCACCGTCGCGATCAACGACAACCGCAAGCGGGCTATGGGCCGCAAGGTCATCGCCGCTTGCGACGGCAGCGTCCGCGGCAAGAAGATCGCCGTCCTCGGCCTGACCTTCAAGCCGAACACCGATGACATGCGCGATGCGCCGTCGATCACCATCGTTCAAGCCTTGCTCGACGGTGGGGCCACGGTTCATGCCTATGATCCGGAAGGCATGGAAGCCGCCAAGGAAATGCTCGGTCCGGTCACCTATGGCAAGGATCCATACGAGATCGCTGAAAGCGCCGACGCGATCGTGATCGTTACGGAATGGGATGAATTCCGCGCCCTCGACTTCAAGCGCCTGAAGACGACGATGAAGAACCCTGTCGTCGTGGATCTGCGCAATATCTATCCCGTCGGCGAAATCACCCGTCATGGCTTCAGCTACTTCGCCGTCGGGAAGAAGACCGAGAAGAGATAGAGAATGCACTATTTCATAACAGGCACCGCAGGCTTCATCGGCTTTCACCTTGCGCGGCGCCTGTTGCAGGACGGGCATCGCGTCACCGGTTTCGACGGCCTGACGCCCTATTACAATGTCAAGCTGAAGCACATGCGGCACGCAGCTCTGGCGCAGTTCCCCGCCTTCAAGCCGGTCATCGCCATGCTTGAAGATCAAAAGGCCCTCGCGGATGCGGTCAGCGCGGCAAAGCCGGATATCCTGATCCACCTCGCCGCCCAGGCCGGGGTTCGTTACAGCCTCGAAAATCCGCGTGCCTATCTCAGCTCGAATGTCGAAGGCTCGTGGAACATCCTTGAGCTTTCAGAGCGCCACAAGGTACAGCATCTGATGCTGGCCTCGACATCGTCGATCTATGGTGCGAATCCGTCCGTTCCCTTCCGCGAGACGGATAGGGCCGATGAGCCTTTGACCATCTATGCCGCGACGAAGAAGTCGATGGAACTGATGGCGCACAGCTACGCGCATCTCTACAACGTGCCGACCACCGCCTTCCGCTTCTTCACGGTCTATGGTCCCTGGGGCCGCCCGGACATGGCGCTCTTCAAGTTCGTGAAGAGTATGCTGGAGGATCAGCCGATCGAAATCTACGGTGAAGGCAAGATGAGCCGCGATTTCACCTATATCGACGACCTCGTGGAAGCGATCGTCCGGCTTTCCGGCGTTGCGCCCTCGGAGGAGAACCGCGTTGCCGACGAGAAGGTCGAGACGTTGTCGCATCAGGCACCGTTCCGCATCGTCAACATCGGCGGCGGTCAGCCTGTCAGCCTGATGGACTTCGTCGAGACGGTCGAAAAGGCGCTCGCGAAGCCGGCGCAGCGCAAGATGCTGCCGATGCAGAAGGGCGATGTGCCGCGCACCTTCGCCAGCCCGGACCTACTTGCCGCCCTGACCGGTTACAAGCCGGACACGACGCTGGAAACCGGCGTCAGAGCCTTTGTGGAATGGTATCTGGAAGCCCGCCGCGAGCTGGAGCCGTAATCGCTAGAGCCGTCCTGCCGCGCCTGGTTTGACCTCGATCCGGCTCGCCGGCGAAATAAGCTGGTCGATCTCCACCGCAGAAACCGGAGAGCCGAGCGCAAAGCCTTGGAGCGTGTCGCAGCCAAGCCGGGCCAATGCTTCAGCATGCCCCTCGGTCTCGACGCCCTCCGCGATCACGCCGACATTGAGCGCCTTCGCAATGTCGATGATCGAACTGACGATTCGGTACTGCTCCTCGGATTCGACGACATCGATCACCAGCTGGCGGTCGAGCTTCAGCCGCTTCGGGCGCAGCCGCGCCAGACCGATCAGCGAGGCATGCCCCGAACCGAAATCATCGATCTCGATGTCGATGCCCATCTGCTTGATTTGATCGATGTTGCGCAGCAATCTGTCGTCGGGGTCATCGAGAAAAATCGTCTCCACCAGCTCGAAAGCAAATTGCCCGGGAGGAATTTCCATTGCCCGAAGGCTATCCAGTAGCGTCGGGTCGAAGAGCCGCGGGCCGGAGATATTCACCGCTATACGTGGAACAACCGCCCCCCGGCGCAGCCAGTATTTGCGATCTTCCAGAGCCCTTTTCAGGATTGCGGCATCGATATCGGCCAAAAGGTCACTTCCAGCCGCAACATTCATGAATACGGCGGGTGATAGCAGGCCTTTTTCCGGGTGAAGCCAGCGGGCAAGCGCTTCAAGACCTGAAATCTCACGCGTCTTGGCGTCGAACTGCATCTGGTAGTAAGGAATGATCTCGCCGCGCTCCAGCCCGCGCTTTAACTCCTCGGCGAGGTGGCGTTTGCTCAGCAAGTCATCCTGCAGCTGCCGGGAAAAGAATTCTATGCGGTTCAACCCGGATTTCTTGGCCTGATAAAGCGCCAGATCGGATTCCGCGAACAGATTACGCGTTCGCCGGCCAGCACTCCATGATACGCCGACCGTGGCGCCAGATTGCAGCAATTCGTGACCGAAGCGTATCTTCTTGCGCAGGCGCTGCTGGACATCCGCCGCAATGCGCCTGAGCGCTTCGACCGTTCCGAAATTCCACAGCAGGATCACGAACTCGTCGCCGCCGACGCGCGCAGCCATGCTATTTGCTGGGATGGCGGCGGTGATCCGCAGTGCTGCCGCACGCAGCACGCCGTCGCCAGCCGCATGACCATAGCTGTCATTGATCTGCCTGAACTGATCGAGATCAAGATGAAGGACCGCGAGCGTCGAGATCGACTTGTCGGCCTGCAGGGCAGCGAGCCGGTTATCAAACAGGCGCCGGTTGGGCAGCCCGGTCAGGTAGTCGTGCTCGGATGCATATTCGATGCGCGCATTGCTTTCTTCGAGCGCCCTTGCGTTCGCTTCAGCAACCTGCCGCTGACGCTCCACCTCGGCATTCAGCAGCACGTCAGCCGTGACGTCCCATTCGGCGCCGATGAAGGAGGGAGTGCCCTCCTCGCTGACGTAAAAATGGCCGCGCGAACGCAAATGCCGGATTTCACCATTCGGCAAAATGATGCGGAATTCGGAATTGTAAGGACCGCGCCGGGCAACCGCCTCGTCGAACTCATCCACTGCCCGCCGTAGGTCTTCCGGATGAATGGCGTCCATCCAGAGTGATGCCGGAATGACCCGCATGCTCAGGCCGGTCTGGTAGAGCCGGTGCATCTGCGCGTCCCAGAAAATCTCATTGGTGCGCACATTATGGTCCCAAACGCCGATCTGCGACGCGTCGAGCGCGAGCTCGAGGCGCCTCAGGAGA
>NZ_JBNDHS010000188.1:0-3380 GCF_056755095.1 Rhizobium sp. SVR5-9E
AGGAGATAGGATACACGCACGATTTCGAAGACGCCGCTTTCATAGTGATGGATATTGATCACGACCTTCGCACGTGCGATCGCCGCGTCGCGTTCGGCGCCATAGACATTGAACAGATGGGCAACCTTGAGCCCGGACCGCTGCAGGGCTTCGAGAATATCGATCCTGCGCTGATTGAGCGAGCCATAGAAGAGGACGTCGATGTCCTTCTCTTCCGTTTGTTTGACCTGCGTCAGGCGTGCGCTGTATCCGATCTCCATTACGCGGGCGTGGGGGACGCCTTTTGCGGCAAGGTTTTTGCAATTGCGCGGGCTGTAGTCGAGGACGGGCAGGTTCTGGAGGATCGACAGGTAGCGCGAGTTGATCCATTCGCTTTCCGCCGACACCTGTTCCAGATTGATGAGCACGGTATCTCGCGGCAGACGCGGGAGGATTTCGATGGGCAGGAGGTTGCCGCCATAGATGATCGGCGCGCGCCCGCCAAATTTATTGATGTCTCTGACGATCGGCGCGGAACCCCCAAGCTCGTAAAAGGCGCCTTGCAGCGCCAGCGCGACTTCATCGAAAGCATGGCTGTGCGTATAGTTCGGCGGCGTCACGATCCAGATGCAATGCCTGCTGCGATGTGCACGCCAGCCGCCGAAAAACGGTATCAGCCGCTGCGGCACCGCTTCCGCGCCCGCCATCGAAGAAGCGACGGCAGGCTTTGCATCATGTGCGTTCATAACAAGGTTCTCCAGGCAGGCCATTCGGTCTCACTGGCATAGGGACGCTAACTTGCGCGACACTGGCGAGGAGCTGCAGGAGAAAGCGGTTGAAGCGCTGTCACATCCCGGCGGCACAGGCCGCTGGTGAACCAGCAGCCTGCGCGGCAAGTGCCATTGATGGCAGTTTTCCGCCCAATACGGTTATTGTCGAAACACGCACGTGACCCGGCCTGGACACATCTATTTCTGCTTCACCTTGATCCAGTTGATCGTGCAATCTGACGAGAGAAGAGGCGGTGCGGCTGTAGCTAAGTTAGTGAGGTATCTAAAAAATCAGCGATGAAATTTCGTGGGACCTGTTCCCGTAGGATTGTCGAGAGCCATCCGTCGATATTGCGAGTAATACTCGCGACCGATGGTCTACGGGGTCTCCGCGTCACTTGCCTTTGCAGGACGGAAGCATACCCCGGCCTTGATGTGATCCCGCTCATATCCCAGAACCGCCTCCGCGATGTCTGGCTGGCCCGCTTCCATCCGCGAAATGAAATACCACCAGAAGTCCTCCATACTCAGCATCTCCTGAAACTTGGCCGACTTCATCGTGAACAGCCTATCCTGAGCGGACGTAAACTTGACTGGTGTCTTCGCGCTCACATGTTGGCGTGCATGGGCGAGACAGTTCCCGGCTAACGTGACGCAGTCCCGCGCGGCGTTGACGCGAACCACCTCTCGCGGTGTCTGTACTCGATCCGGGGCCGCGCGCAGATCGCTATATATCGAAGGTTCGCGCCCGCGCTTAAGGTGAAAAATCAGATCAAGCGCCACCTTCAGCGCAGCCCGCGGCTCGGGACTACTCAAGGCCCACGTGCTCAATGCGTAGTTAATCTTCTGGGGATGACTCTCCATCCCCGTTTTCAGCACTTTGCAGATCGCTGGATCAGATAAGTTTCGGTTCTGAGCATCAAACGCTTGCAGTGCCTTGCCCACTTCCTCGATGCAAGCAACAGCCAAGAAGTAGGCCCGCGCTATGTGGTCATGGTTAAGCAAAAGCGATGCTTCGACGAGCAGTTCATCCGCGTTGCGGAGCGCCGCTTCACTGTAACTACGCAGAAGGTCAGCGGTCATCTTGGGCGTATGCGGTGAGCCCACAGGTTACTCCACTAGTGCGGCTGGGATGCGTTGCATCGAATCGGTGGCGCGACACGTCGCGCCAAACTAATAAAGATTTGCTTTATCGGGAACGCAATTGGAACGGCCCTAAATTTCCAGAAACTCCTTCGGTCTTTTCACATAATCGTCGGCCGTGCGCCAAAGCGTCCCGATCAAAAGCGGCGTGCGTGGCGCCTTTCGGCCGTCGTCGGTCGGGTATCGAAGCGGAAAGCTCTTTCTTTCTGCGTGGAGACTACCTAGCGCTTGCCGATATTCCTCGAAGAGCTTGGCGGGGTTGGCAACCGCGGCGGCGTCTGGATACAAGCCAGAGTCCAAAGCCTCTTCGTGGATTGTCCTGGCGTTGATTGCAGCGATTGCCCTTAGCTTGGCGACTTGCGGCAAAACCCACATGGCGTTGACCTTGTGGCCATAGCCCACGGCGGCGCTCTTCGGAACGCCGTTGTGGATGAGGCAACCTTTTAGAAGAAGCTCCAAGCCTTGCCCCGCCGAATGGAGGGTGGGAGCGAAGAGCATCCGGTTACCCGCGACCAATTCGTTTTTCATGAGATTCGCGCCTTCGAGAAAGCACTTTGCAAGGGAGATGAAATCCCAAGCGCCGGTCTTGAAGAAAGCCGAAGAAAATTCGTCCACAATGCCCCCCTCGTTTAACAGCGCCGGATTTTCAATTGCGCCCGGAGCCGAAATAACTATCCGACTATTTTTATCAGAAATTATGCATCTGAATTATTTGATAAATTGGCACGCCCTAGGAGAGTTGAACTCGCCGCACGTTCGCGTCCAATAGTGGGGCGGATCTATTCGCCGTCCAGAAGGCAATGGCCCACAAGAATATTCCGACGACGCTCGTCTATCTCAACGAACTCGACGCCAAGCCTATGGCGTTCCGTGCCGCCGAAGCCGCGACCCACCGTGCGGCACAAAGTGACGCATGAATAGATTCGTGTGCCGACGCTGTAAGTAATTGATTTTATTAGATGATGGCACGCCCTAGGGGAGTCGAACCCCTCTTCCCAGAATGAAAATCTGGTGTCCTAACCGATAGACGAAGGGCGCTTCCTTCGTGGTGGCGCCCTTATAGTCAGCACCTTTGTGCACCGCAAGCGGCAAAATACGAAAATATTGCGATAGCGCAGATTTTTTCGAGGCTTGTGGAAAATGGATGCCCGCGAGGCAAGCGGACGCCTCGGGGAGAGCATCACGACCATGGGAATGTGATCAGCCATCGCGCGACTGCAGGCGTGGCTTGTCGATCTGCAGCCGCTAGCCATTTTGCAAGGTGGTACGCCCGACGGGATTCGAACCCGTGATCTACGCCGTGAGAGGGCGTTGTCCTGGACCGCTAGACGACGGGCGCGGTCGCACAGACATCAGATAATAACCCCAAGCGCTTTGACAAGCACGCGCAATCAGGGATCGATGAGAAAAGTGGCACGCCCTAGGGGAGTCGAACCCCTCTTCCCAGAATGAAAATCTGGTGTCCTAACCGATAGACGAAGGGCGCTT
>NZ_JBNDHS010000189.1:0-3373 GCF_056755095.1 Rhizobium sp. SVR5-9E
GGGTGTAGCTCAGTCGGTTAGAGTGCCGGCCTGTCACGCCGGAGGTCGCGGGTTCGAGCCCCGTCACTCGCGCCATTTTGAGATGTGCCGCAAGGCGTTCCGGCCTTTCCTCCACGATGCGCGGGTGTAGCTCAGTCGGTTAGAGTGCCGGCCTGTCACGCCGGAGGTCGCGGGTTCGAGCCCCGTCACTCGCGCCATTCTTTCCAAGCCGTGCGCCTCTCGGTTTGCTGCCATGCGGCCGTCGCAACTTGTACGGATTTCTCACGGCTGTATAAGGTCGCCTCGTGACAGTGCCAATTGGCTTTCTAAAAGTCTTGCACCACGGCGCTGCCTGCGCTAACCACGGCGTGTTGCAACGCACGTACGCTTGCTCGGGGCATTTGCCCGTTGCGCCGCCCGGCGCACCGGCAAGTAGGGATGAACATGATGACTGAACTTCTCAGTTCCTATATTCCGATCGCGATTTTCATCGGCATCGCCTTGGTTATCGGCCTGGCGCTTCTCATTGCGCCCTTTGCCGTGGCCTTCAAGGCGCCGGATTCGGAAAAGCTTTCCGCATACGAATGCGGCTTCAATGCATTCGATGACGCGCGCATGAAGTTCGACATCCGATTCTATCTCGTTTCGATTCTCTTCATCATCTTCGACCTCGAGGTCGCCTTCCTCTTCCCGTGGGCCGTTTCCTTCGGCGCCATCGGCTGGTTCGGCTTCTGGTCCATGATGGTCTTCCTCCTGGTGCTGACCATCGGCTTTATTTATGAATGGAAGAAGGGGGCCCTGGAATGGGAGTGACCCAAAACAACACGCTCGTCGCGCCGCAGCCGAAAGGGATCATCGATCCCTCGACCGGCAAGCCGATCGGCAGCAATGACGCGTTCTTCGGCGAGATCAACAACGAGCTTGCCGATAAGGGTTTTCTCGTCACCTCGACCGACGAGTTGATCAACTGGGCCCGCACGGGCTCGCTGATGTGGATGACCTTCGGTCTCGCCTGCTGCGCCGTCGAGATGATGCAGGTGTCGATGCCGCGTTACGACGTCGAGCGCTTCGGTTTTGCGCCGCGCGCTTCGCCGCGCCAGTCGGACGTCATGATCGTTGCCGGCACGCTCACCAACAAGATGGCCCCCGCGCTCCGCAAGGTCTACGACCAGATGCCGGAGCCACGGTACGTCATCTCTATGGGCTCCTGCGCCAATGGCGGCGGGTACTATCACTATTCCTACTCGGTGGTTCGCGGCTGCGATCGCGTCGTGCCGGTCGACATCTATGTGCCGGGCTGTCCGCCCACGGCCGAGGCGCTGCTTTACGGCGTGCTTCTGCTGCAGAAGAAGATCCGGCGCACCGGCACGATCGAGCGGTAAGGGGTTAAGGACAACAGACATGAGCGAAGCCCTTACTGAGCTTTCGTCCTACGTATCGGAAGCACGCGGCAACCTGATTGCTGCCTCGCAGATCAAATATGGCGAGCTGACGCTGACGACGACCGGCGACAACCTGATCCCGCTGCTGACCTTCCTGCGCGATGACGCCAATTGCGGCTTCGTCAACCTGACGGACATCTGCGGCGTCGACTGGCCGCAGCGCGAGCAGCGTTTCGACGTCGTCTACCATCTTCTGTCGCCGAAGAAGAACCTGCGCGTCCGCGTGAAGGTGGCGACCGACGAGGATACGCCGGTTCCGTCCGCTTTCGGGGTTTATCCGGGCGCCGACTGGTTCGAGCGTGAGACCTGGGACATGTACGGCGTGCTCTTCACCGGCCATCCGGACCTGCGCCGCATCCTGACCGACTACGGCTTCGAAGGCCATCCGCTTCGCAAGGACTTCCCGACCACCGGTTTCGTCGAAGTTCGTTACGACGATTCTGCAAAGCGGGTCGTTTACGAGCCTGTCGAATTGAAGCAGGAATTCCGTAACTTCGACTTCCTGTCGCCTTGGGAAGGCACCGACTACGTGCTGCCGGGCGACGAAAAAGCGAAGCAATAATTCGAAGGCGTGCGGCGGGTTGGCGCCCGCTCATCACTGTTTATCTGAGAACGCGAGCTCATCGCCATGACAGAACATAACGTCCGCAACTTCAACATCAATTTCGGACCGCAGCATCCGGCGGCACACGGCGTTCTTCGTCTTGTCCTCGAGCTTGACGGCGAAATTGTGGAGCGCGTCGATCCGCACATCGGGCTGCTGCATCGCGGCACCGAAAAGCTCATCGAAACAAAGACCTATCTGCAGGCCGTGCCCTATTTCGATCGCCTCGATTACGTGGCGCCGATGAACCAGGAGCATGCCTACGCGCTCGCCGTTGAGAAGCTGCTCGGCATCGAAATCCCGATTCGCGGCCAGCTGATTCGCGTGCTCTATTCGGAAATCGGCCGTATCCTGTCGCATCTGCTGAACGTCACGACGCAGGCGTTGGACATCGGCGCTCTGACGCCGCCGCTCTGGGGCTTCGAAGAGCGCGAAAAGCTGATGGTGTTCTATGAGCGCGCTTCCGGTTCGCGCATGCATGCCGCTTACTTCCGCCCGGGCGGTGTCCACCAGGATCTGCCGGAAAAGCTCGTCCAGGATATCGGCGACTGGTGCGACCCCTTCTTGAAGGCGCTGGATGACATCGACAATCTTCTCACCGGCAACCGGATCTTCAAGCAGCGCAACGTCGATATCGGCGTGGTTTCGCTGGACGATGCATGGCGCCTGGGCTTCTCCGGCGTCATGGTCCGTGGCTCCGGCGCCGCATGGGACCTGCGCCGCGCGCAGCCCTACGAGTGCTATTCCGATCTCGAGTTCGATATTCCGGTCGGCAAGAACGGCGACTGTTATGACCGCTATCTGATCCGCATGATCGAAATGCGTGAATCGGTCCGCATCATGAAGCAGTGCGTCAACCGCCTGCTCGGCGATGCCAAGACCGGCCCATTCTCCTCGATCGACGGCAAGGTGGTGCCGCCGAAGCGCGGCGAGATGAAGCGCTCGATGGAGGCGCTGATCCACCACTTCAAGCTCTATACCGAAGGCTACCACGTCCCGGCGGGCGAAGTTTACGCCGCCGTCGAGGCGCCGAAGGGCGAGTTCGGCGTTTACCTTATCTCCGATGGCACCAACAAGCCGTATCGTTGCAAGATCAGGGCGCCCGGCTACGCGCATCTTCAGGCCATGGATTTCATTTGCCGCGGCCACATGCTGGCTGACGTCTCCGCCATCCTCGGCTCGCTCGACATCGTGTTCGGCGAGGTGGACCGCTGATGCAGCTTGCCGCGCTTTCAGCAGCCTTGTTCCTGTTGGCATCCGGAGCGTCAGCTCAGGACAATCAGGGCTTCGGACAGAAGCTGGGCGCGCCCGAAGTAGCGCCGCCTCCGGCCGCGAACACCTCCATGAG
>NZ_JBNDHS010000190.1:0-3327 GCF_056755095.1 Rhizobium sp. SVR5-9E
GATCAGCACGATGCCGGCCGCCATCGGCAGGTCGATGGTGTCATCGAAGAGGAGGTAGCCGAAGGCGATCGCCCAGATCATCTGACTGTACTGCGGTGGTGCGACGAGACTGGCAGGCGCAAAGCGGGCAGCCGTCATGAGAAGCACGTTGCCGATTGCGCCAAGAATTCCGTAGCTCGCAATGAACAGCCACTCGCGCGGCGTCGGAACAACCACGTTTGAAACCATCAGCAGGCCGCTGAGGGTCAGTGTACCGAGAAGCCCTGCGCCATAAAGCGAAAGGCGCTTTTCGGCCGGGCCCATGGCCCGCAGGATGACAATCGAGATCGCCGCGCTCAGACCGCCGATCGCAGCCGCCAGATGGCCGACCGACAATTCGCGGAAACCGGGCCTCAGCACGATCAGCACACCGATGAACCCGATGACGACCGCCGTCCAGCGCTGCCAGCGGACATCCTCCTTGAGGAAGATGACGGAAAGAATCGTCACGAAGGAGGGGAGCAGGAAGAGGAGGCAGAAGGCTTCCGCCATCGGCAGCTTCGTGAAGGTGATGATCGAGGCGAGAGCGCCGATTGCCCCGCAGATGAAGCGCAGCATCCACAAGGTGCGGTTCGATGTCCTGGCGATATCCAGCCATGAATCATTCCGCGCCTTGATGACCGGCAGGACGACCAGCCCGAAGATGGCGCCGATGAATGCCACCTGATAGGGAGGTATTGCTCCGTGTAGAATTTTGATCGAGGCGTCGCTGAAGGCAAAGACCGCGTAGGCGACGAACGCGACGGCGACACCGCGGAGAGGCGAATGGATGGAAGACATGTTCTCGAATCGGATTTGAGGCAGGTTGTCCCCGCATACTCAAAAATCGCCGGGGAAAGGAGAGACGGTTGCGAATAGCTGGCATGCGAATGTGCGATCCGGCCGTTTACTCCAATTCACTGCGAATTTCCGTGCTGTATTCCCGATAGATGCTGAGGCAATCCGTGTAGCTCAGCGAACCGTTGTCGCCATAGATGATATGCACGCTCGATGCATCCGTCGCAGATTGCTCGGACACGAATAGAATTGCCTCGCCGAGCGACTTGCCCGTTATGGACATGTCGGTGCCGTCATCCTGCGTTATTCCCTTGATAATGGCTGCGATCTTGCGATGGCTGAAGACAGCGCGTCGGTCTTCCGGCGTCATTGAAATATCCTCGATTGAATTCCCGCAAGGCGAAATTTCGCCGCCCGTCTACATTAACGTTTGTGAAGCCAATTTGTGCCGTCGATTCATGAACCATTGCAGCAAATTGGAAATTGTGAGCGGCGCTTGCCTGTTTTTGCTTTTCGCTTCGGCATGAGCGGCGTATCAAAGTGCCTCAATCCTGCCTGACCGCGCGATAAGCGTTTCTTTCCGCAATACTCAGTGACGTATCGATGACCGCAGTACAGACGAGTGAAAAGCCGGACGAGGCGGCGAGCGGCCGCCAGGCGAAAATCGTGGCACTGGTGGTCGCCGTATCGTTCTTCATGCAAATTCTCGACGGTACGATCGTCGCGACGTCGTTGCCGCAGATGGCGGTGAGCTTCGGTGTGCAGCCGGTCTCCATGAGCATCGGCATCACGGTCTACATGCTGACGATGTCGGCCTTCATCCCGCTTTCCGGATGGCTCGGCGATCGTTTCGGCGCGCGCCGGGTCTTTCTGGCGTCGATTGCGGTCTTCACCGGTGCGTCGCTCTTTTGCGGCCTATCCGGCAGCCTTGCGGAATTCATCGTCGCGCGTGCGATCCAGGGCGCCGGCGCCGCGTTGATGACGCCGGTCGGACGCATCATCGTCTTGAAGAATGCGCCCAAGTCCGAGCTGGTGAACGCGATCGCGCTGATCACATGGCCAGCGCTGACGGCGCCGGTCGTCGGGCCGGTACTCGGCAGTTTCATCACCACCTATGCAAGCTGGCACTGGAACTTTCTGATCAATATACCGATCGGGTTGCTCGGCATCGCGCTCGTGCTGCGTTTCGTACCGGAGCAACGCGAGGAGCATGCCGGCCCCCTCGACATCCTGGGCTTCATTCTGAGTGGCGCCGGCATGACATTCGTGCTCGCCGCGCTCGAGCTCTCCGTAAAGTGGGAGGGCAGCCTGCTTGCCGTGTTGGCGATGGTTGCGGCGGGCATTGCGCTTTCCGGCCTAGCAATCCGGCATTTCCTGCGGGTGAAGAATCCACTGCTCGACCTGTCGGCCTTCAAGGTCGAGACCTTCGCGATGTCGACGCTTTCTGCGGGCACGGCCTGCCGGCTCGCCGTCAACGCCACGCCCTTCCTGCTGCCGTTGCTGTTCCAGCTCGGTTTCGGGCTCGGTTCGATTGCTGCGGGGACATATCTGCTGGTCTATTTCCTCGGCAATCTCGGCATGAAGGTCGTGACGACGCCGTTGCTTGCCCGGTTCGGCTTCCGCAAAGTCCTCTGTTTCAACGGATTGATTGCCGCTTGTTCTATCATTGCCTGCGGCTTTTTCACGCCGGCTACGCCGCAACCGCTCATCTACGCAATCCTGCTTGTGGCGGGGCTTTCGCGTTCGATGCAGTTCACAGCGCTGAACACGCTTTCCTTCGCCGATGTCGGTCCGGCACAGCGCAGTTCCGCCTCCACGTTGTCGAGTATGCTGCAGCAGCTCTCTATGCTGCTCGGGGTCGCAGTGGCCGCGGCGGTGCTCAATGTCTCCGTTGCGTTGCGTGCAGCGGCAGAGCCTGCGCTTGCGGATTTCCGCTGGGCTTTTGCTGCAATTGGCCTGATCGGGATCGTTTCATCCTTGCGCTTTCTTAGGCTGCCTGCAGATGCCGGTGCGGAAGTCTCGAAGCACAGGCGCTATCAAAAAACTTGACTATGGACGGAACTATTTCGGGTCAGGCGCGTTTAACGGTGGGTTTGCGCATCTTTCCGTTCGCAGTATCTTTTCATCCCGCGAGTTGTCCTGCGGGCAGGGTTATATTGCCGCTATGGTTCCAAATTCGAACTTCCTTCGATTGAAGGTCAGGGGGGCGGAGGCTTCGCCGCCGTTTACGCGCAATGACCGATGCAATACGACATTCGATCGCGGATGCCCTCGCCGCGGGGCCGTTGCGTGGCTGCCAGGCAGCCTCCGGAGGGCGCATGGGTGACGCTCCCGACGATGCGAAGTCCGAAATCCGCATCCTCTACGTCGACGAGGACGAGATGCTCGGGCTGCTGATGCAAGAACACCTGACCCAGCACGGTTTCGAGGTCGAATGGGTGCAGGATGGTGCCGCCGCGCTGCGACGCATCGCTGACGGCGGTATCGACGCGGTGGTGCTCGATCATACGC
>NZ_JBNDHS010000191.1:0-3087 GCF_056755095.1 Rhizobium sp. SVR5-9E
CCTGCGAGAAGAAGAATGTCGCTCTAATATATTCCATACGGCTCCGTCACGCACAATGCTTGCTGACGGTCTTGCACAGTATCTGATCTGGAAACAGTGGCGCAGATGGGTGCTTCTCTATGGTTCGTACGAAGGTGACAAACTCTTCGCCGATGCTTTGCGGCGTGCCGCGGAGCGCTTCGGCGGCAAGATCGTCGCTGAAAAACTGTTCGAAGATACCGGCACGGCACGGCGGACTGATACTGGCGTGGTCCAGATCCAGCGGCAGATGCCGGTCTTTACCCAAAACCTTCCGGAACATGACGTCGTTCTGGTCGCCGACGAAAGCGAGGTCTTCGGCACCTACGTGCCGTACCGTACCTGGGTCCCGCGGCCGGTCGCCGGTACGGCGGGCCTGGTACCGACCGCCTGGCACCCGGCCAGCGAACAATGGGGCGGAACCCAGATCCAGAACCGCTTTGCAAAGGCGAATGGCCGTCGCATGCTGTCCAAAGATATGGCGGCGTGGACAGCGGTCCGCATCCTCGGCGAAGCTGCTACCCGCACGCAAAACAGTGATCCCGAGAAGATCGGCGGATACATCCGCTCGGACGATTTTTCCATCGCGGCCTTCAAGGGCCAGAAACTGACATTCCGCAAATGGAACTTGCAATTGCGCCAGCCGATTTTCCTCGGTGATGCGCGCACGGTCGTTTCGACCTCGCCGCAGGAAGGCTTCCTCCATCAGGTTTCGGAGCTAGATACGCTAGGGATCGATGAACCGGAGACGAAGTGCGTCTTGAAGTGATCGCTCGATATGATGGGAGGGACTTGATGCGAAGCCGACTATCCTTTCTCGCCGGCATGACAGCAGCCGGTTTCATGGCCGGCCCGGCATCCGCCTACATGGTCTACGTTTCCAACGAACGCGACAACACGATCAGCGTCATCGACTCGAACACGAAGGAGGTCGTGAAGACGGTAAATGTAGGGCAGCGTCCACGCGGCATCACCATCTCGCATGACGGCAAATTCATCTATCTCTGTGCGAGCGACGACGACACGATCGAGATCATCGACACCGCCACCCTGGAGATCGTCGGTTCCCTGCCCTCCGGTCCCGATCCCGAGCTGTTCGTTCTCTCCCCGGATGGCAAGACACTCTATGTGGCGAATGAAGACGACAATCTGGTCACCGTCATCGATATCGGGAGCAAGGAGGTCGTTGCAGAAGTTCCTGTCGGCGTCGAGCCCGAGGGCATGGGGGTGAGTCCAGACGGAAGGACCATGGTCAACACGTCGGAAACGACGAACATGGCTCATTTTATCGACACCAAGACGCACGAGATGACCCATAACGTGCTGGTGGATTCGCGGCCGCGCTTTGCCGAGTTCAAGCCCGACGGGTCCGAGGTGTGGGTCAGCGCCGAGATCGGCGGCACCGTCTCCGTGATCGATAATGCGACGCGAGAGGTGAAACAGAAGATTACCTTCGAAATTCCCGGCCTGCGCGCCGAATCCATCCAGCCTGTCGGTATCCGGATCACCGATGATGGAAAGAAAGCCTATGTGGCGCTCGGTCCTGCCAACCGTGTCGCCGTCATCAACACCGAAACCTATGAAGTCGAGAAATACATCCTGGTCGGCCAACGGGTCTGGCAACTCGCCTTTACCCCCGACCAAAAGCAGATCGTCAGCACGAACGGCGTTTCGAACGACATCACATTCATCGATGTCGCGACGGACGAGCCGGTCCAATCGGTAACCGTCGGCGCGCTTCCATGGGGCGTTGTTGTGTCCCCGAACTGACGCAACGATGGAGGAGATCATGAAGAGAACTCCCACAATCGTCCTTGTCGCCATAGTCGGCATGACTTTTGCGCATACCCAGGCCTGGACACAGGACAAGGACGACAACGATGACGCTGCGAGAGCCCCAGCCACCGAGCAGGTGACGATGAAAGGCACGATCATTATTAAATAGGCGTCGAACCACTCAGGAAGGAGCGGTTGCGGTTGCAGGACCTGAAGACCAGTAAAGGCTCGAACGGGGCGGCGGCTCTCAGCGTCCATGCCGTACGCCATTCCTATGGCTCGAAGCCTGCTCTGAATGATGTGACCTTCTCCCTCCCGCCCGCGAGTTTTACGGTGCTTCTCGGTCTGAATGGGGCGGGAAAGACGACCCTGTTCTCGCTCATCAGCCATCTCTACGGCACCCGGCACGGATCGATCCGGGTCTTTGGCTACGACATCAGCCGTGCCCCCGGAGAAGCGTTGCGGCGACTCGGAATTGTCTTTCAGGCCCGAACCCTCGATCTCGATCTGAGTGTCCACCAGAACCTTTCCTATCACGCTTCGCTGCACGGCATTGGCGCGGGTGAAGCGCGCAAGCGGATCGACACCCTGCTTCATACGGTCGGCATGAGCGAGAAGTTGCATGACAAGGCGCGCAGCCTTTCGGGCGGCCAGATGCGACGGGTCGAGATCGCGCGAGCGCTCCTGCATCGGCCGCATCTGCTGCTGCTCGACGAAGCGACCGTCGGTCTCGACATCCAATCCCGGGCCGGAATCCTGGCGACCATCCGCGCCCTGGTACGCAGCGAAGGAATCAGTGTTTTCTGGGCGACACATCTGATCGACGAGGTCGACGAAGCAGATCGTGTGGTTATCCTGCGCCAGGGCGAGGTCGTCGCCGACGGTGACGTGAAGGAGGTAGTGCGAACGACCGAGGCCACGACGATCCGTGAAGCGTTCTCGCGGCTCGGCCAGCCGGTAGCAGATTCGACGGACGGTTCACCATGAGCCGACAATTGCAAAATACAGCGAGTATTGCGGGACCGGGAGCGATGAAATTAAAGCGTCTCGGGTCGATCCACTACCTGATCTGCTTGAAAGGCATCCTTGTCCGCGAGGGACTGCGCTTTCTTCACCAGCGGGAGCGTTTCATCGCCTCTCTGGTGAGACCGCTGCTCTGGCTTTTTATCTTCGCGGCGGGCTTCCGGCAGGTGCTCGGCGTCTCGATTATCCCGCCCTACAAGACCTACGTGCTGTATGAGGTCTATATCACGCCCGGCCTTTGCGGCATGATCCTGCTCTTCAGCGGCATGC
>NZ_JBNDHS010000192.1:0-2950 GCF_056755095.1 Rhizobium sp. SVR5-9E
GATACAGGAGACGCTATATATTTTGACTCTAGCGTTCCGCACAGTTACCGCCGCGAAGGCAAGGAAATTTCAACCGCTATTGTTGTGACTTCTTCGTAAGCGGCCGTTGAGTGAATCCTCCTGAAACCCCGTCTCCGTACATTGGCAGCGTTGGTGGAGGACGTCAGGTTTCAAGTGCGGAGTTGCGTGTAATCAACGGGCGAGATGAGGGCGCATTAAGCATATCCGGTCCCGAAATCGTCCAGCCGACCTTCAGGCCTTCAGCGCGCAAGCCTTAATCTCGTTGGCGACCACGTGGTCACGCTGGCCTAGATAAACCGACTCCGTCACCTCAAGGATCAGGTGATTGAGCGGCACATCCGCCTCTTCGAAGACCTGCCAAATCTTGTCCCGCAACCCGCCTTTGCGGAAGTCGGCTGCGCCGCGATGGAACGCGCCCGCGACTAAGGGGCGCAACTGGCTGCGGAACTGTCCCTTGCCCGCCTGTTCCGATGGCATGACGCTCACCCGCCATCGCGTGGTCGACGCGGTCGGCTGGCCGAAATCATTCGCCTCCGTCTGCCGTCGCCATCGTCGCACCGCGAGCGCCAGCTGCAGCCGGCGTGAGCCGACCATAGGAAGGCGAACGATCTCGCCAACCACCGCGCCGAGTCCACCGAAGGAGAGCCCTTCCTCCATATTGGCGAGGACGTCCTCTTCCTTGTCGGACTCGACAAAGATCACCCGGTCGGGAAGCAACCCAACCCCAGCGAGTGCGGGAAAAAACAGGTCCGGCCGCGTCAGGCACCAGACAACGGGACCTTTGGTGCGGGCCACGATGCCGGCTGCGAAAAGCGCTGCCGCCGCCCCATCGACGGTACCCGCCCCGCCGCCGGCAAATTCATGCAGGGCGCCGTAGGCAAGGCCACCACCCGGCAGGACCGCATCGATTTCCGGTACCCCGAAGGAAAGACAGCCAGCCTTCCTGGCTGACACGCCCTCGAGCGAGGCGATGCGCTCGCGCAGATCGGAAATTACCCGCTCACGGGCAGCAGTCATCGTTCACGGCTCCCTTCAAGGTCGTGTTGGCGGCCGACATCATGTCGAGCAAATGCGGATGTTCTGTTTCTGTTCCTGTCGAAATGAAGAGTCAAGCAACTTGAAGGATGGGAATATTATCCTGAACATCAGGATTCAGAAGAATATCCATGAGAATCAGGCCGGTAGCGCCTATTGAGATTTTTTTCTTAGAACCCGCACCCTCTCCGGCGTGGATTGCGGGGACAAATCCGGTATCGTCACAGTGTCTTTAAGGTTTTTCTGCTGAACTGCCACCATGACGAAGCCTCCGAGATCAAAACCGCTCCTTCGTGACACCGAGGCTCCGATCCGTTCGCGGCCGCGCAAGAAGCGCAATCCGGCCCAGCCACAGCTGCTTTTCGATCCCATGCCCCGCCGCGTCGAGCCGGCGCTGGCGCTATTGAAGGCCAAGCCGCCCGCGGGAGACCAATGGAGCTGGGAGGTGAAATGGGATGGTTATCGGCTGGCTGTTCATATCGAGCCGCAACGTATCCGGATCCTCACCCGCGGCGGTCATGACTGGACGCATCGGTTTCCGGCGATCGAGCAGGCCGCCCGCGCGCTCGGGCCGGCGACGATGATCATCGATGGCGAAGCCGTGGTGCTCGACGAAGAGGGGCGGCCGGATTTCGGGCTGCTGCAACAATCGCTGGGCGCATCCGACAAAAAGCCTGGAAACCGTGCCTCGGACGCCATCCTCTACGCTTTCGACCTCATCTATCTGGATGGCCACGATCTGCGCGGTGTCGAATACCGTTCCCGCCGTCATCTCCTCGAAGACGCTCTGGACGGCAAGGACGGTGCCATCCGTTTATCAGAGACACTCGACGCCGAACCCGCCATCCTCCTGGAGTGTCTGCGGCCTCGGCCTGGAAGGGATTGTCGGCAAGCATTGTGATCAGCCCTATCGCTCCGGCCGGACCGGAGATTGGGTGAAAATCAAATGCGTGCAGAGCGAGGCTTTCTTCATCGTCGGTTATGAGATGTCATCGGGCGTCCCCTGTCGGCTTCGGCTCGTTGGTGCTTGCCGCCTATCGCGATGCCGATCTCGTCCACGTCGGAAACGTCGGCACCGGCTTCAAGGAAGCCGAGGCCATTAGGTTGCGGAAGATGCTGGACAAGCTGCGCTGGAAGCGAAAGCAACCGCCCCTGCCCTATTCCGGAAGTGCCGATATTGTTTGGGTCGAGCCAACCCTGATTGCCGAGATCGAGTTTCGCGCCTGGACGACGGACGGCAAACTTCGCCATCCATCCTACAAAGGCTTGCGAGAACGCCAGGACAATGCCGACGTCCTCCGGCTCGACTAGCGAAATCAGCGCCATACGCTAGATTGTCGTCCGTTCGAGCTCGGCGGAGTAGATATCTGGCATGTGCAACCTTTATCGCATGGAAGACAGGGACTGGGTAGCGAAATGGGCCCAGGATGCCGAAAGCCTGATCAACCTGATGCCGGCCTATCAGAAATAATGCAGCCTCGAACGCGATCGCCCAGCAGCTGTTCCTGGGCATGATGGGCGTAGCTGTCGGATCAATGTGGGAGCCGAGCTGCACGGAAGATGAGGGTAGGTCCCTCGAAACCGACCGTCAGGGGTAGGTTTCAAACCACTGCAAGCTGCGACGGTAAAGAGCCGTGGTGGTGAGCGTTGCAGAAAAGGCGGACTTTAGTCCGTCAGGTGAGGTTTAGAGAGACGAGCGCAAGCGAACCGCTGATGACGTGTCGAAAAGTGCAAGATGATGTCGAAACCGGGAGGAATTCGTTAGCCCGGGACGAGTCTGGGGGACGACCTGATTTCTGCCCAGGCGACATCCGGCATGAAGGCGGCGTGACTCTTCACCAGGCTTTCATGTGGAACGCGGGAACCTGTCGCTCCGATGTTAAGGGAGAACCCA
>NZ_JBNDHS010000193.1:0-2892 GCF_056755095.1 Rhizobium sp. SVR5-9E
GCTCAAGGACGAGGCGCTTTCGATGACGCTGGTCGGCATGAGCTTCCTGAAGAAACTGCAATCCTACTCGGTCGCGGACGGGGCGCTCAATCTGAAGCAATAATCAGATACGACCCGAAATCACCGGGGGCAGATACGGCTCGTTGCCGGAGATGCGGTAGTTTGCGCCGAGTGAGGCGGCCGCCTTTTCCGCAGCCGCTTCGCTTGCGGCATGAACGATGGCAATCGTATCACCCTTCTCCACACGGGTGCCGAGCGGCAGCAGAGCGGAGAAGCCCACCCGATGGTCAATCTTGTCCGCCGGATGACGTCGCCCGCCGCCGAGATCGATAACAGCCATGCCGAGTTCGCGAGCATTGCAGGCTGAAAGCCAGCCGCTCTCTTTCGCCACGACCGGCTTTTCGATCGGCGCTTTCGCCAGATAGTTTGCGGGCTTCTCGACAAAATCCGCCGGGCCACCGAGCATGTGCACCATGCGGCCAAAGACCTCCGCCGCCTTGCCCGACGTCAGTGCCGCGCGGGCTTTCACTTCGCCATCTTCCAGGGACGGACAAATACCGGAGCTCGCCAGCATCTCGGCTGCGAAGCCCAGAACGACGGCTTCGAGCCGCGTTCCGGCCTTGCTCCCCGTCAGGAAGCCGAGGCAGTTCCATATTTCCACGGCATTGCCCGCCGCGTCCGCCAGCGGCTGGTTCATGTCGGTGATCAAGGCGGAGGTCCTAACCCCTGCTCCGTTCGCCACTTCCACCAGGGACTGTGCCAAGAGCTTTGCCTGCTCGTGGTCGGCCATGAAGGCGCCGTTGCCGGTTTTCACGTCGAGCACCAGGGTCTCAAGACCGGCAGCGAGCTTCTTGGACAGAATGGACGCCGTGATCAGCGGGATGGAATCAACGGTGGCGGTTACATCGCGCACGGCGTAGAGCTTGCCGTCAGCAGGTGCCAGCGAGCCTGTCTGGCCGATGATGGCACAGCCTGCTTCCTCGACGACCTTGCGGAACAGCGCCGCATCCGGCGTAATTCCATAGCCGGGAATGGAATCCAGTTTGTCGAGCGTGCCGCCGGTATGGCCGAGGCCGCGGCCGGAAATCATCGGCACGGCAAGGCCGCAGGCAGCGGCAATCGGCGCCAGCATCAGCGAGACGTTGTCGCCGACGCCGCCGGTAGAATGCTTGTCTGCAATCCGGCGATCGATTCCGGACCATGTGAGCATGGCGCCCGAGCGCGCCATGGCGAGCGTCAGCGCAACGGTTTCCTCACGCGACATCCCCTTGAACCAGACGGCCATGGCGAAAGCCCCGATCTGTCCCTCGGACAGCCGGCCGGCGGCAAGAGCCTCAATGAAGGACTGGATTTCGTCCGCGGAAAGGACACCGCCATTCCGCTTCTTCCGGATGATCTCCTGCGGGATCATGCTCAGTAGCTCGACGCCTTGGCGGGAGCCGATTGGGCGCCGCCAAGGACCGCGAGGATATCATCCAGCAGGCCTGATGCACCGAAACGGAAGGTAGACGGCATCGGCCAATCCGGCGTCATGATCGTCTGCGCAAGGCTGAGATAAAGGGCAGCGTCCACGACAGAGCCGATGCCGCCGGCGGGCTTGAAGCCCACCTTGCGGCCGCTCTGGCGGATCGCGCGGATCATGATGTCCGCAGCCTCGAGCGTTGCATTGACGGCAACCTTGCCGGTGGACGTTTTGATAAAATCCGCACCTGCGTCGATTGCAAGTTCGGATGCGCGGCGGATGAGGCTCGGGTCCTTGATCTCACCCGTCTCCAGGATGACCTTCAGCAGCACGCCCCCGGTGCATTCCGCGCGAACCGCAGTTACCATGTCGGTTACTGCCTTTTCGTTGCCGTCCAGGAACTTGCGGTAGGGAATGACGACGTCGATGTCATCCGCGCCGTCTGCGATCGCCTCGCGCGTCTCGGCGGCAACGTCGGCCACTTCCATGTCGCCGGACGGAAAATTGACAACCGTTGCAATGCGAACCGGATGACCTTTGCCGAGAACCGTGCGTGCGTGCGCGACAAAGCGCGGCCAGATGCAGATCGCGGCACTATTGCCGTAGGGTGTTTGTGCACGGGCGCAGAGCGCATCGATCTGCACTTCGGTGCAATCATCCTTTAGATTGGTAAGGTCAAGAAGCGACAGCGCGACCGCCGCCATCTCCTTCTGGGAGTAAGTGCTCATCAATGCTTCCCTTCACCCGCAATGATTTCCTTCAAAATTGCGGCGAGACTCACGCCACCAACGGGCGCCATGTCCTTGGTTTCTTCGTGGCTGAGTTCGGAACCGGTCATGCCTGCCCCATAATTGGTGATTACGGAAGCTGCCGCAACCCTCAAACCCAGCATTCGTGCGATGATGACCTCCGGCACGGTCGACATGCCGACGGCATCGGCACCGAGAATCCGAGCCATGCGGATTTCCGCGGGCGTTTCGAAGCTCGGACCGGAAAACCACATATAGACGCCGTGAAAGAGCTTGATGTCCAGCTTCTCGGCCGCCTTGCGCATCGAAGCGGCAAGCTCAGCGTCATAGGCATTCGTCATGCCGACGAAGCGACGGTCGCTTTCCTCGCCGATTAGTGGATTCATGCCGGAATAATTGATGTGGTCAGTGATCTGCATCACTGAGCCCGGCGGCATTTCCTCGCGGAGCGAGCCTGCCGAGTTGGTCAGAAAGAGCGATTGCACACCGAGGCCCTTGAGCACCTCGATCGGCAGCCGCATCGCATTCGCATCGCCTCGTTCGTAGAAATGCACGCGGCCCGACAGCATGATGACGGGCACGCCGTCCAGAAGGCCAGATACGACTTCGCCTGCATGTCCAGAGACCGCGCTGACAGGAAAGCCAGGCAGATCCTCATAGGGCGTTCGCACAGCATTCGTC
>NZ_JBNDHS010000194.1:0-2888 GCF_056755095.1 Rhizobium sp. SVR5-9E
TCTGAAATCATTCCGTACCTCCGGTCCGGTAATGAGGACAGATCACGAGAGTTCCGGAACGATGATAACGAAGAAGGGCAGAGTTCGCTCCGGCCTTCTGGGCGATGTCTGCAAGACGATCAGCCGACCTTCGACTTCAGCATGTCGAGATGGTCGATGTGTTCCTTTATCTGACCGCGGGCGAGCTTGGTAACGCTGAGGCGCTCCCGGTTCTGTCCGATCTTCAGGTAGTCCTCCTGGATCGTCAGCAGCTTCTTGTGGCCGTCCAGCTGGGCGGTCACGTATGCCTTGTCGAAGTCCTGGCCAGACGCTGCCTTCAGCTTGTCGAGCGACGACTTGCCTTCGGGGTCGAGCATAGCTTCGACTTCGGACTCGGTCGGCGGCTTCAAAGCGCCCTCTGCCTTGCCGTCGGTTTCCATCGATTTCAGGATGTCGGCGATTGTCTCCTGCTCGGCGACTTCCCATTTCGCGAATTCCTTCACCATCGGGTCGGATGCCTTGTCGACGGCGACGCGGCTTGTCGCCAGCGACAGCGAGCCGACCTTCTTCGTCTCGTCGGCGTGCTTCTTTTCAGCGTCGCCGGGAGCAGCGGCCGTCTGGGCGAAAGCAGGCATGGAAAGGAATGCCGGGACGGCGGCGGCGAAGGCTGCGGATGTCAGAAGGGCGCGGCGGTTCATGAAGATCTCCTCGTTGGAACGCGACACCGAACCTCGTCGGCGGCTGAAAGTTCCGGCATGATCCATGGCGATGCCTGGATCGGAACTTCCTTTCGCCGGGAGGGTTAGCTTGTGAGAAGGAGCAATCACCATGGGAATGAACAAGCCGAAGGACGGTGCGCCAGGCACCACGGACCAGTCGCCGCGATGGGAAGGCCCACAGGAAAACACGCCGCGAGGATATCTGCCCGCAAAGGACGATCCCGACCGCGCGGAAGACGCCAATGAAGAGACCAATGCCGATCCTGAGGTCAAGAAGATCTCGGACGGGCTGAAGCAGAAGGGCGAGTGAGGCGTATCCCACCGTCCTCAAGCGCGAGCATTCGCATGAGGGCTACATCTGGAGCGTCTATACGGATCCCGCCCGTCGAGCGCAGGGCGTCGCCAGGCGACTTGTCGAGATGGCGATCGATCACCTTGAGCGATGCGGCTGCACATGGTCGTTCTGCACGCCTCCGAAGCCGGAAAGAAGCTGTATTCGGGCCTGGGATTCGAACTCGCGACCGAGATGCGATTGAAGTTCTCGTCGACCGCAAACCTTCAAACAAGCTAGCGCTGCACGGCTTTCCTAATCGTCCAAAACGTCTTCCCGAACTGTGACGACACGCTTCCTGCTCAAAAGGAGCTCCATGCACTGGCCGCCAATTTGGCTGGCATCGACGGGGTTCTTACGTCATCCAGCTTTGCCAACGCGGATGAAGGGCGGACCATCGTCGCCGACGCCCAAGCGGATGTGACGATAACATTTCTAGGTCTGTTTCTGAACAATTAGGGTAGGCGTCCATACCGAAGTGAAACGCGCGACGCACAATGTCGAAGTGGCGCTCGTACTGGATACCACCGGTTCAATGGCCGGCAGAGGATCGCCGATTTGAGAACCGCGGCGGCGGATTTGATCGATATCGTCGTCCAGGACAAGCAGACTCCGGCCTACTCGAAGGTCGCCCTTGTACCCTATTCGATGGCAGTGAACGTCGGGAAAGATGCCCAGGACATCCGCGGATCATATACATCCGGGACCTGCACCAGTCCCGGATGCCAAAAATACAAGTTCAGCAATCCATCTGGCCAGAACAATACGTTTTCGATCATCACGTGCGTCACCGAGCACTCAGGTACAGACGCCTATACAAACGTCTCGCCCAGTTCTTCCAAGTTTGGATGAACTACCCCAGTCCAATCCATCCCTGCAAAATACCATCGTTCCCCTGTCAAGCGACAAGCTCGCGCTGAAACATGCGATCAGTTCACTTCAGGCCGGCGGACCGACCGGCGGGCATATTGGGATGGCTTGGGGATGGTATCTCGTTTCACCAAATTTCGGGTATCTCTGGCCCAGCGCCAGTGGGGCGAGAGATCTCGTGGCGAAATGCGCAACGGATTCATCACAGGTCTATCTGCCGTCGACAGGGGAGGCGTTGAAGGACGCCTTCCACGCGATGGCCAAGACATATCCAAACTGAGAGTATCAAAATAAAAGCGCAAGCTGCCTTTGGTATCGTCGCCGTCTTAGTGGCTTCCCACGTTCAAACGCGCCCGTATCGCGATCAGCGCGAAGGAGATGCACCTGGTAGCACTTGCGGCAACGGGCACGGCCGTTGAGGGGCTTCCGACGCAAACCGCGTCGTTGCCGCGATCTCGTCGAGCGCCTCGGCAAAAGCCCTTGACTTGATCCACGGTTGAGCGCATTCGGACGTCGATGGCACCCGCAAACTGCCGTCGACTGAAAGGAAACCGACATGAACCCCGACAGTCGAAGTTCGACGTCATCGCCACGGCTGTTCCGGTAATTTGATCCAGGGGTCGATGCTCCGGTCAGGTCGACGGTCTTTCAGGAGAGCATATGTTGCGCACCTACTGGCACGATGCCGATCATCTGGCATTCGTCCCTTCCATCCTCACTCCAGAAACAACCGCCGTTCCGGTCTGGTACGATTTAATCAACCCGACGCCGGAGGAAGACAAATCGGTTGAGCATCAGCTCGGTATCTCCATTCCGACGCGGGACGAGATGGAAGACATCGAGTTGTCTGCCCGCCTTTATCAGGAAAGTGGGGCGGAGTTCATGACGATGACCGCGCTCACCAACCTTGATGGTGATACACCGATCAAAACGCCCATCACGTTCATTCTCAAGGGCCCGACCCTCGTTACGGTGCGATACACAGAGCC
>NZ_JBNDHS010000195.1:0-2870 GCF_056755095.1 Rhizobium sp. SVR5-9E
ATCGAGACTGTATTTTCTCAATATGATGCGCGAAAGGATCAAATTGAGGCATCGCAATCTCAGGCGCGCGTCTAGCCACCATTGTGCGCCAGTCGGCGCCATTCCCCCGGCGTCATTCCCATTCTTTCGGCAAACACACGGCGGAATGCCGAAACCGATTGATACCCGACCGTCTCGGCGACAGCCTCGGTGCTGACTGCCGGCTTTTTCAACTCGTTGGCTGCCAGACTCATGCGGAGATCGGTCAACAAATCGAGGGCGGAGCAACCCAATCTGTCTTGAAAGTGCCGCATGAACGTAGCGCGCGACATGCCGCACAAGTCCGCCAGATCAGGGAGTTTCCAGGACCGCGTTGGATCGGCGAATATCGCCGCAATGGCTGGAGCCAGGCGCGGATGGCCGGCGAGCGCCAACAAGCCTTCGGGGGCTTTCTCGGATTCGCTCGCCGCACGTAGTACCAGTGTAAACAGGGCCGAAGAAAGCGCGTTGAGAACGGCGCGCCCTCCCGCTCGGTCGCCGGAGGACTCAGTTCGCATCAACCCCACCAGACTGACCAGTTGGTTGGAAGCAGGCCCGATGCCGTCTTCTCCATGGTGGTCCATAGTCCGCGCCACCAGATTTGTGGGCAGGTAGTTACGGATCAGTCGATCATGGGGCGGCTCGATGAAAAATCGCCCGCACAGCAGATCCAATTGCTCGCCCTGGCCATCGTTCTCGCTCAGCGTCCATCCGGCGGAGTTTCGGCTCTCGTGTGTACGGATTGGCGTTTGTCCGCTGCCGTCGTGCAGCACATGCGCCGCACCGTGAGGCAGCAGTACGATATCTCCACTCACCAGCTCCCTCGCCGTCCTCGCCTCCGGATCCTCCATAATCGCCCGGCCCTTGAGTATGACGTGGTAGGGGATCTCGTTCGCCGCAGCCTGGCTCCAGGCAACGCGCCACGGCGCACCGTAGGCGCAGCGGACCTCGAGCTGGCCGGTAACGGTGATGATTTGCAAGAGATGGCTTAGCCAATCGACTTCGGACATAGGGACCTCGGGAACTTGAAACGCTCAAGCATCTTATCGTAGTTGCACGCCGGTTATACGCGCCACATAGCCCTGTGTGCGAGCTGATTGGACACATAACGAGCAAACTTGTCCGGGGACTGGCCGGCCACACTTCAAAACCCGGCGCGGCGAGCTTTTCTTGCGCGGACTGCCAGGACTACTCCACGGCAGATCTATCGCTACCTTGCCAGGGTCGTGGAGGACAGCGATGCGCCGCACGAGGCCTGAGGACGGATCCGCACCCAGCGTGTCACGCAAATAGCTTTCGGTACTGGATGAAACCCGAGCGGTCAGCGAGACGGTCGTAAAGCTGCATGGCGCTATGGTTGGATTCGTGTGTTGTCCAGTACACTCGGGACGCCCCGCGACGTCTCGCATCCGCATAGACATGTTCGATCAGCGCGCGGCCAATGCCGCTGCCACGCGCATCGTTGGCAACAAACAGGTCTTGAAGATAACAGTAGTCGTCCGTCGTCCAGGTGGATCGATGATAGATCGAATGCACCAGCCCCAATGCTTCTTCGCCCACCATGGCAAGCGCCGCATGCATCGGCTCGACTGGGTCGAAGAAGCGTGCCCAAGTCTCGAGCGTCACGGACTCAGGGATATCCACTTTGTAAAATCGCTGATAGCCTTTCCACAGCGGAAGCCAAATATCAAAATCGTTGCTATCAATGGCTTTGATCTCGACTGATTGCATAGCATGCTCCTGAAATTCTAGACCGCCGTCACTTCCAGCCCGCGCTGCACCGCCGGACGCGCGGGGCCGCGGTCAAACCGCGCTTGCACATGAAGAAAGCGGTCGAAGCCGGCGATCACTTGCTTCCTCCTAGGTGAGCGGCCCATCTCAGCGACCGGCACTTAGCCCACCGTCGACGTGCAGGATCTCTCCAGTGATAAACGTTGCCGAGTCGAGAAAGAGGATTGCGTCGGCGACTTCGCTTGTTTCACCCATGCGTCCGATAGGGTGGAAAGCTCCCAGTGCTTCCTGAGTTTCAGGTGCGTGCATCGGCGTTTTTATGATCCCCGGAGCGACGGCGTTCACGCGAATGCCCTTCTTCGCGTATTCGATCGCCAGTGATTTCGTGGCAGCGTTGAGGCCACCCTTCGTCATAGCCGCCAAGACCGAGTAGATCCCACTGACTGGAGTGGGGCCTATGCTGGCCGTGACGCTCACCACGTGGCCACTCGCACGCTTTTCCATCTCGGCGATCGCGAGTTGCGTGATGTGATAGAAGCCCGCCATGTTCACATTCATCACGGCGGCATAGTCTTCGGCGGTGTGTTCGGTGAAAGGCTTTCCGATGTAGATGCCGGCGTTGTTCACCAGCGTATCGATCCCGCCAAATCGTTCGATACCTTCGGAAATGACACGTTGGGCGGTTGTGGGATCGCCGATGTCACCGGCAATGCTCAGGATGTTCTCGTCGTCCGACCGTTTGATCGAACGTGAGGTTGCGACAATGCGGTAATCGAGCTTTCGGAATGCCTCTACGAGTTTAGCGCCGATGCCTTGTGACGCACCGGTGACGACAACAACCTTCTGTGACTTGTTCATGCTTTTACCCCGGAAAATAGAGTGTCCTAACCTTGTCGGCACATACGAAAAGCCCAGACGCGTTCCCAAGAATCCTGGGTGCATCCGGGCTTTCGTACGCTACCGGATAGAGTTCAGATCGAGCCGGCCGGCCTAACGGCCGGAAAGTCCTTCTCGGGATCGACTACGTTATTGAAAAAGTTCGTCAGGGAGTACATGGCCACCAGCGCGACGATCTCTATGATGTTCGCATCCGTGTAGCCGGCATCGCGGACGGTTTTCAG
>NZ_JBNDHS010000196.1:0-2704 GCF_056755095.1 Rhizobium sp. SVR5-9E
ACTGCGTTCAGGGCCAAGTCAAAGATGCCGCCGGCAATTGCCAGTAAAATCTGGCTCAACGAAGACACCCCGCGGTCAATTCTGCGGGTCTTTGTGGCGTTCCTACAAGCGACACATCACGCTGGGGGCCCTCTAGGGGCGTTCGAGTGATTTCAAATTTCCAGATTGATGGCAAAATTCGAGATTTCGCGACCGCCTACATCGAACGCATATCCGCGGAATTGAGGGCGGTCGACCTCCTATCCGAGTTGACACCATGTGCGGAGTCGATCGCCTAAACGGCAGCGGGCCTCTCACTGTCTTTCTCCGGGATTAAATTGCGGTCAGGCACAATGTCGGTCGCCCTAGTCGCAGCAAACTTTGCGGACATACGTGTTCCCAGCGTCACCATTGAATCCTTCGCGATCAGGCCACGGGCATTCGACACATCCTTTGCATCCTGCTCAGCATCGGTGCCGCTGAAAGCGACCGCTACACGCTAGCCGATGCGAAATACTTCTTGGAACATTCGGATGAAGCGGGAGTTGGCATCCACAGAACCGCGAAAAGGAGGCTCCTACAATGTCCCAACCATCCATCTCCCGCCTGCCGGGGGATACTCCGTATGCGGTCAACCCCGTTGACCCGCGGATGACGGCCACCATCAACAAGATATCATGGGGTGCAGTGTTTGCCGGCGTCGTTCTCGCACTCGCGGCCCAGTTCCTGCTCAATCTTCTCGGCGTCGGAATTGGAGCTGCAGTTCTCGACCCAGCCACATCGGACAATCCTACAGCGACGAGTTTCTCCATCATCGGCGGCCTCTGGTTCGTCCTTTCCGGCATCGTCGCCTCGTTTATCGGCGCCTATGCGGCAAGCCGGCTGTCTGGCCGTCCCAGCAAGTCCACAGGCGGTTTCCACGGCATCACCTGCTGGGCCGTCACCACGCTGGTCATTCTCTACCTCCTGACGACCTCGGTTGGCACACTCGTTGGCGGCGCGTTCAGCGGCCTTTTGAGCGCGGTCGGCGGCGTTGGCAAGACGGCAGCAACTGCGGCGACCAGCGCAGCGCCTTCGATTGCCGCCGCAACCGATCCGATGGCCGATATCGAACGGCAGATCCGCGAGGCTAGCGGTGGCTCCGACCCGCAGGCCCTTCAAACGGCGGCAGTGACGGCGATGAAGGCCGTGGCAACGGGCGACCCGAGCAAGCTCGAGGACGCCAAGGCCCGTGCCGCCGACGCTCTGGCGAAGGCTCAGAATATCCCTGTCGACCAGGCGCGTGCGAAGATCGATGAATACGAGGCAAACTACAGGGCATCCATCGATCAGGCAAAGCAGCAGGCTTTGGAGGCGGCACAGGCCACGACGGACGTTGTTTCCAGCGCCGCTCTGCTCGGCTTCCTCGCACTCGTTCTCGGCGTGATTGCAGCTTGGTTCGGCGGTGTGGCTGGCACGAAGCCAGGCCCCATCCTTGAAGAATATACACGCGACCGGAACCCATAATCATCTCAACACAAGGAACATCGACATGGCAGAATCAAAAAACCTCAACGATCTCCTTTATGAGACCCTCAAGGACATCTACTTCGCGGAAAAGCAGATACTGACGGCCCTGCCCACGATGGCCGAAGCCGCGCAATCGCCTGATCTCAAGGAGGCATTCGAGACCCATCGCGGTCAGACCGAAGATCACGTAACGCGGCTGGAACAGGTCTTCGAACTGATGGGCAAGGCGGCGCAGCCGAAGACCTGCAATGCCATCCTCGGCATCATCGAGGAAGGCAAGGAAGTCATGGAGGCGTTCAAGGGCACGGCAGCGCTTGATCCGGGCCTTCTCGCCGCCGCACAGGCTGTGGAACATTACGAGATCAGCCGCTACGGCACGATGGTCACCTGGGCCGAGACGCTCGGTTTAGGCGACGTAGCTGACCTCCTCGCGGAGACTCTTGACGAAGAGGAAACGACAGACGAGCGGCTTACCGAGATCGCCAAAGCGACCGTTAACGTGCAGGCCGCCTGATTGCAGGCAACGCGCCGCGAGACGTGTGAACATCCTTGCCGGGCGCTGCCTTCATCTTGTCGAGCGACACGGTAAAGTGCTGCCGAGCGGTCAAAACATGCGATTGCTGGGAGAAGGTGTTCCGTTCGTTTCGGGTATCGATACGCCGGAGATGGGATCGGGCGCCAAGTGCATCAAGGAACGGAAGCTGGCGTTAATCGTCAAGGGACGGCTGAAAGGGCATCGTAACGTTAACTGTCGATCGACCTTGGTCTGCGATGATGGCGCATGACCCTCAAGTTTCGTGACCCGCTCTACCGCCGCCATCGTCTTCCCGTGAAGTCATCGCCCATGCTGTGTGGCTTTACTTCCGCTTCCCGCTCAGCCTGCGCATGGTCGAGGAAATGCTGGCGGCTCGCGGTATCATCGTGACGCACCAAACGATCCGGCTTTGGGCGGAGAAATTCGGCCGGCACTTTGCCAACGACATTCGCCGTCGTTCCGTTGGTCGGCTCGGCGATAAATGGCACCTCGATGAGGGTGTGCCGCGAGGCACCCGCAGCAGTGTGGGAGCCGAGCTGCACGGAAGATGAGGGTATGGCCCCTCGAAACCGACCGTCGGGTAGGTTTCAAACCACTGCAAGCTGCTCTGGACGCGCGTTTTACTGACTGTGGGCTGACGCTTCATCCTGACAAGACTAAAATCGTCTACTGCAGGGATGA
>NZ_JBNDHS010000197.1:0-2405 GCF_056755095.1 Rhizobium sp. SVR5-9E
AGCGGCAGGCGACGGGCGCTGCCGGCTATCTGGACGACGACTTCATCCGGGGACTGCATGATCCCGGCGAGCGCGTTCGTTCCGACCATTCCTTCCTTCCCGACAAGCCCGGTTTCGATCTCGAGACCGCGCGGCGCGTGGACAATGATCGAGTTCACCCCTGTTTCGGGAAAATAGACGTACTGGATGGGCTTATTCGGAGCCTGTAGCTGTTGATGGAGCTCCAGGTCAATCAGCTCGGAGCCATTCAGAACGGCCTCAGCCGTATCTCTATCCATCCCTGCGATGAGGATGTTCAGTGTTGCGTTTCCATCGAGCATGTTCCGCTCCTCCTAAAGGGGCAAGAGCAGATTGTCTCTCAAGCGGTCCGCACCCGTAGAAATTGAACCGACGTGGGACAATGGTCCTATGCGAGATATGTTCCATCAGTTCTCAGATAAATCCGGCGCGCTTCCGCTCAGGAAGATTGTCGAACTCAGATTGTGCACCGGCTCGGTGCGCAGCCCTCGCTTCCTTCCAGGTCCGAGCGGCAAGGGCTCGCTTGTAGGGGCGGGCCCTTCGATCCTAATCCCAACTGATGATTGACCCGCGGGCGCTGCCGGAGCTTTAGTTTCAGGCGCTGTAGCCCCCAAGCACAGCCATGACGGTCACGTTACCCAATATCCGCGGCCGCCATAAGACCAGGGGCTCGCCGTTTTTGAACCTTTTGGACGGGGTCCATTGGAGAATATCGTAATTACTGAAACGACCGCTTCGCGGGTATTATCGTGAGAAGCGGTCGCCGCGATTGAATTCGCAAAAGCCTACGGTCACTTCAGGTCACCAGCTCGCGCCGGTTTGAGCAAAGTCGATGAACGTTGCTATACGGCAGACGCGGCACCAACAGCTTTTGCAAAATCGGTCGCACTCACCGGCTCATCTGATCTCAGGATAATGGAACCGTCCTTGTCAACGAGGACGATTCCAAAAGTGCCAACCTGTGGTCCTGAGGTTTCCTTACGAACATCCGACGCAGTCAGATGTGTCGGTCGTCTCGATACTTGCACAGCCGAATTGCCAAGAACATGCGCCACGGTGATGCCCAATACGCGAAGGGCTTCGAGGGTCAACGCCTCGTCTTGAAGGCCCAGAAGTTCTCCTGTGCTGTCATCAAATATCACTAGGATCCGCGCGGTCCCTTTGAAAGCAGCTAGGCTGTCAGCCGGGTGCGTGGTTTGTTCATCGATGCCAATAATTTCGGCTAATAACGACTTGAGCATGGGTACCTCCCGGCCAGACTAACGATTGCGCCAGCCGGGAGTTCCGTGGCGGGCAACGTACGTCCCAACCAGCCATCCGAATTAATAATTAGCTCTGGTGATGGTGCGCCTCCACCGGCAATGGAATAGTCAATGTCGCTTCACGTGGCTACCCCCGCGTCGTCGTCCGTCGCGATGGCTGATTTTCAATAAACCGATCAAGCCGCTCGCCCATGCTATCAAGTCGGCTGTCGAGGCGGCTGGCCGCGCGGTGGTCTTCCTGAACTAGCCGCCAGGGTCGGAACCGCAGCCGTCACCCTGGTTTCGCACGGTCACCTTTCCCCGTTACCGCGTAACCGGCCAGCTTCGGCGGGTTTTCGTCCGTACGGTAACGGAACGCTTGCTAGATCGATCGGTTATCGGAGCGGCCGCGCGGCAGTTTTCCTGTTAAGCGCCGGCGTGGCGCCCACTCGCGATCCTGGCGGGACCTGTCATTCTCGCTACCAGACGCACACCGACCGGAACAATGCGCAGCCCTCATTGTTCTCTGAACGCATAGCAGGAGATTGCCGTCGATGACGAGGTATTATTTTCACATCCGTACCGGGGATCAATTGATCGAAGACGACGAAGGTGTCGATTTGCCGAACGTTGCCGCCGTTCAGCAAGAGGCCCGCAACGCTGCCCGCGAGATGATTGCGGAATCAGTGATGGGCGGCGAGCAGATCGCGGCACAGCGCTTCGAAATCGTCGATGAAAGCGGCGATATCGTCGCGGTTCTGCCGTTCGGCTTCATGGTCCTCGATTGACTCCATCAGATGAACCGCGCCGAGAAATGGCGGTCAGGTGCCGGAACATTCGATAGAGCTAGGCCGTTTATTATTCGGGATCGTGTGGCAGGCAGATTGTTTTGCCCCTTCCTTGCCCTTCGGAAGGCCGCGCGATCCTCTGGATCAGACTGCCCCGCTCAGGCGAGGCTTCTCTTTGTCCGTTAGCGGACAACCTAATTCCTTTGCTATGGGCGCCGTTGAGGCGTACAGTTTGTCATCGGTCCACGTATGCAACCGGGTGACGACCGCTTGAGAGACAGTCTGCTCTTGCCCCAATGGAGAGCGATCATGTCATCTGTTTTCGAGCTACTTTCTTGCACAGACGATGAGATTGAAC
>NZ_JBNDHS010000198.1:0-2305 GCF_056755095.1 Rhizobium sp. SVR5-9E
CTTCCCCGAAACGCGCAATTATGTGCAACGCGTCATGGAGAACTATGAGGTCTACAAAGCGCGGCTGGGACAAACGCCGGACATTGAACGCGACCTGATCGGCGGGCGGCCGTCGTAAGCCCGTTGCATTGCCTGCGACACTCAGTAGATTTCCCGGCGCAACTGCCGGGAGGTCGCAATGCATCCAGATGACAATAGCGGTTTTCAAGAGAGATTCTATCGCTCGTCCGACGGGCTGCGGCTTTACGCGCGAGACTACCGCGGAACCGGCGCTGCGGAGAACTCCCTTCCGGTCATCTGCCTGCCGGGTCTCACGCGCAATTCACGCGACTTCCACGACCTTGCGCTCATCCTGTCGCAGCACCCTTTGCATCCGAGGCGCGTCATTACACTCGATTCTCGAGGCCGCGGTCGATCTGACTGGGACAACAACAAACGGAACTACAATCTTGCGGTCGAAGCAAACGACGTTCTGACCGCCTGCTCCGCATTCGGTATTAACCGCGCCGCCTTCATCGGCACCTCGCGCGGCGGCCTCATTCTTCACCTGAATGCCGAGATGAAGCCGGAGCTCTTGGCAGCCGTTGTCCTCAACGATGTCGGTCCCGTGCTCGAGCCGGAGGGCCTTCGGCACATTCAGAACTATCTTGCAGCTCCGCGAACGCCGCGCGACTGGGACGATGCCGCCGGATGGGTTCGTGAACTGCACGAGCCGGAGTTTCCAACTCTTGCCGCGACGGACTGGCGCGGCATGGCCCATGCGATTTATCACCAAGGAGACGGCGGATTGGCTTCGGATTTCGATCCAGCCATTGCCGAGGCAATGGTGGCTACGGACCTCAGCAAGCCGCTGCCGGATCTCTGGAAGCAATTTGGTGCGATGTCGCATGCACCGCTCTTGGTCATCCGCGGCGAGAACTCGAAATTGCTATCGCGGGCAACGGCCGAAGCGATGGTCCGGCGGCATCCGGCAGCGCGGCTGATCACGGCGAGAAACCAGGGGCATGCCCCGCTGCTGCATCTTGATGACGTTGCACCGGAAATCACCTGCTTCCTCCTTTGATAGGAGGCAAGGTCTCTGACGCGTCAGATATTGACAATTCCACAGACACAAAAAGCCCGGCTCGAAAGCCGGGCTTCCCGATTTGACCGAAGTCAGATCAGATTAGAACGAACGCTGCAGGCGGAAGAAGCCGGTAACGCCGTCTTCATCCTCACCGCCGTTGTCACTGTCGTTGCTGATGTAGTTGACGGTGACCTTCGTCGCCAGGTTCTCGACGATCTCGTAATCGAGCGTGACACCAGCGCGCCACTGGCTGCCGCCGTCAAAATCGTCACCGTCAAGCTCAGTGTTGTCGGTATACTGAACAGCCGGCGTGATAGTGAATTTGTCGGTTGCCTTGACAGCGTACTGAGCAGCAATCGTCCATTCACCGTTGTCGTAGTAGTCCGTCGGGCCGGTAGCATAAATGCCAGCAAGGCCAAGCGTGCCCGGGCCGATGTCTGCATAGACCACGACACGAACGGCGCCATCGTCGCGATCGATGTCATAGCCGCCGAGAACTTCCCAGCTAACGGCTCCGAACTTGCCACCGACAGCAGCGTCGATACCGATGTTGTTACCGCCGTTGAAGTCAAGTTCGCCGGCATCGACTACGCCGTCGCCGTCTGCATCGTTGAATTCGGTATCAACGCTGATTTCTTCAACAGCGATACCAGCGTAGAAGTCGCCGGAGTCGTACTGATAACGGATTGCGTTGAAGTTGGTGTTGTTGTTGATAACTTCCGTTTCACCGGAGAAGTCGTTATCCCACCAGTTGACGAACTTACCAACGCGGAAGCCGGCGATGTCCATGTAGGCTTCATCGATGATCGTATCGTTTTCAATATCCTGGCTGTTGGCCGGGCCGTTCGGGCGGAAGTTCGCCTGATAAACGATAACGCCGGTGAGCGGACCGTATTCGGTGTCGCTCTTGGCCGTGAAGGCAACCTGACCGCGGGTACGAGCAGACCAGTCTTCGCCGCCGCCGTTGTCAGCGAGGTCACCAGCAGACCAGTCAACCTGGAAGCGGATGTAGCCCTGGATCTTCAGGCAGGTTTCCGTGCCCGGGATGTAGAAGTAGCCGGTGCCGTAAGCGTCGCAGACGCGAACGTATTCAACCGGTTCCGGCTCAGCAGCGACGATAGCGTCAGCGGCCTGAGCACCGGAAACTACTGCGAGAGCAGCAGCGGAGCCGAGAAGAAGGCTCTTGATGTTCATTATGACCTCCAATTCAAAGTTTCGATCGGGTCTGGGATTTTTCGC
>NZ_JBNDHS010000199.1:0-2182 GCF_056755095.1 Rhizobium sp. SVR5-9E
TGGCAGAAGCGATCAGCGTGCCGTAGCCGTCCGGAAGGCGCCAGTTGTTGTTTGTGGAGGCGCGGTTGTAAGCGGCGTAGTCCGTCGCTGAGATGCGTTCCAGTTCGTCGCCGCTGATGTATCCGCTCAAGGCCTGAAGATAGGCAGACCAGGGACTGCCGGGATCAAGCGTATCCGATGCCCGGTCGCTTGCGGGCGGCGCCGTGACGATCCGATCCGTCCAGCGGCTGAAGGCGCTCCAGGCCGCCTCCTGGTCTTCCTGTGAGAAGCCGAGATCGCGGAACTGCTGACCCCAGGCCGTCGGACCGCGATGCACCGCAAAACCGGTGTCTTCGGCGATGCGGGTCCAGGGATTACGATCGGCCGAATGGAGGTAGCCGCAGCCAAGATCGACGGGACCGGCGGGCGTCTGCACGGTCCATGCACGGCCGCCGATCCTGGGGAGCGCCTCCAGGACTGACACGGACAGACCGGAGCCCACGAGACGGCGGGCGGCGCCGATGCCTGCAGCGCCCGCCCCGACGATCACGATATCTGCTTCAGAGTTCATTCTATCTTTTGCGCCTATTGATCGCCGGAGAGTAGCCGGTCGCGGAGGCAAGAGCCGGCAAGACGTCGAGATAGGCATTTGCGCCGGAGTGCGATCCATCGTCAAGTCGCTGGCGCCGCCGAGGTGGACGGAGGGCGCAGGTCGCTCCTGTCACAACAGAGGGCTTGGCCGTCCTTCGCGCTCGCTGTCGTTAAGTTCATGCGCAATATCTTCTGCATCTTCCCTGGAGAGCCGGACGAGGTCTCTGCCGTTCGAGGCTGCGGGCAAGCCCGTCATCAAGTCGGTGACCCTCCATGTTCCGCGGGCTTCCGCCTCCGCATGGTAACGGTTCTTGCGGTCTTCGGGTGAACCAGTCGGCGTGTCTCCCGTTGGTTCTCCGGGCTTCAAGGGATCAGGCAACATAGAAGATCAATCCGACCACGGCTACGCCTGCCACCCCCGTGACGAGCCACCAGAAGATTGACCTCGCACGTGGGTTGGTTCGAACCTGCGTCGCGACGTCCGGCCGAGGTGGTGGTTCGCTATCCTGTCGCGTGTCGAGATATTTTGTCATGGTCGCATCCTGGCTGCCGGGTAAAGCGTCCCCGCAAGGGCGCTCCATCCGTGGTTAGCGAAGCCCGCGCCGGAGGCCGAGATATCCCCGTGGCGCCTTGCCGACGCGTGGTGGCCTCCTAACTGCCGTTAGACATGGTCTACGCCACACGACCACTGCGGAACGAGCCGAAGGGTTATCCGGTTCCGGTCCGGTAGCGTACGGTCGGACGCGCGCCTCGCGAGGGGGAAACGACATGAAAATGGAACCGACGATGAAACGGGCGACCGTTGCGATCGCCTTTTCCATGACCACCGGACTTGCATCGGCCGGCGACCCTGTCGTGGGAGACTGGAAGACGGAAGTGGGAACGACCGCCACCATAAGCCGCTGCGGCCAGGTCTATTGCATTAGGATGAAAACAGGCAATCACGCTGGAAAACAGATCGGTTCCTTCTCCAGAACGGATGAAGGTTACCACGGCGAAATTACCGAGCCTGACAGCAGGAAGACATTCACAGGCAGCCTCAGTGTTTCCGGCGATATCATGAGGATGAGCGGTTGCACGATGAAGGTGGTGTGTCTCACGCAAACCTGGCAACGCCTGTAGCGGGTCCTGACGTAACGTCAGGTTCGATCCGGCGGTGGTCGCCCTCAGCGATGCGATCAAGCTTCTCGACTAACCGGATCTTCTACACTGATCGGAATGCCGACGAGGCGCTCATATTCCGCCTCGGGCACGCCGTAGCAGCCACCGGCGACTTCTTCGAGCTTCTGCCTGTCGAGAACACGAATATTGCCACGCGTCGCTCTGATTGCGTGGATGCCTTCGAGGATGTGCAATTCGTTTGTGACGCCAGACCGCCGGACACCGAGCATGATTGAAAGGAATTCGTGCGTCAGCGGAAGGTCGTCGCCGTCCAGACGGTCATGACACATCAGCAACCATCGAGCGAGACGCACATGCATGCTGTACCGGGCGTTTGCCAGAGCAGAATGGGCAAGCTGCAGCTCAGCCGATTGCACGTATCGCAGCAGCAGATCTCTGGTCAGCCTGTGGCTTTCGACAACGGCTATGAAATGGTCGACCGGTACTGTTA
>NZ_JBNDHS010000200.1:0-2134 GCF_056755095.1 Rhizobium sp. SVR5-9E
CTTTGCCAGCTGACGGAGCGCGAACACCAGGTCCTGGCCGGCGTGCTCGACGGCCTGCAGAACAAGATGATCGCCTTCAATCTGGGCATCAGTTCACGCACGGTGGAGGTCCACCGCGCCAACGTGATGGCCAAGATGGGAGCGCGCAATCTGGCGGGGCTCATGCGCATGGTCACAACGGTCGACGGCATTGTGCAACCGCTTCCAACCGTCACCGCCTCACCCCGCCCCCATGCCGACGCACGCTAGATGAATTAGGCGCATCTGTTGCAACCGCTCGTAGCTCTGGGATATGATGCGGCAGGGAAAGACTTCGATACTTGCGTGATCTTGCTTGGGGGCGATCATGAGCAGTGCAAAAGTCAACGCTTCCAGCAACCCCGGACCGACCGCTGAAGAAGTCAGCCAGCAAGTCGAACGGATCCTTTCAAGCGAGGAATTTCACTCGCCGCAGCGGGGTCGACTGTTCCTGCAGTTCATCATCAGCGAGACGCTGGCAGGGCGATCGGGGTTCCTGAAGGCCTTCACGATTGCCAATGAGGTCTTCGGCCGCGAGGTTTCGTTCGACCCGCAGAATGATCCCGTCGTCCGCATCGAAGCCGGCCGCATTCGAAGGGCCCTCGAGCGCTACTATCTCGTCGCCGGGCAGGCGGACGAGGTCATCATCACCGTCCCCAAGGGCGGATATGTGCCGCATTTCGAATATGCGCACGGCTCGCAAGTCCTGGCGTCACCGGTCGAGAGCCCCGATGGTTCGCCAGGCGTCGAGGCCAACGGGCACGACCGGGTATTTCCCGGCTCCCGTCGCTCGATATTGCTGACGGCGCTGGTCCTCGGGACGGTCCTCGTCATCGCCGCGGCTTTTCTCTACCTCGCGCTTGCCCCTGCCCTGTCGGTCTGGCGCGGCCCGCTGTCCGGGACGCCGCGAGAGAAGGCATCTCAGCCGAAGGTTGTCGTGGAGGTTTTCGCGGGCGGTGGTGCCGCGGATACCACGTCGGACATCGCCCATGGCCTGAGGGATGAAGTGATCGGTCAGCTCGCGAAGTTCGACGACATCGTCGTCGTCGCCGATCCGTCGAGGACCGATCATGCCGCCGCGGCCGGCTATGCGCTGCAGGGCACCGTCCAGCTCGATGGCGACAGGCTGCGTTCCGTCGCCCGGCTGGTGCGTCAATCCGATGGTGCCGTCATCTGGGCCAACACCTATGATGCCGATCTTCGCGCTCAAAGCAAACTCGCGATCCAGGCCGACGTCGCACAGCAGATCGCCGCCGCCGTCGCTCGGCCCTACGGTGCCATTTTCCAGGCCGACACCGAGACGATCGCCCGCCAGCCGGAGAGCGGCGACAGGGATGCCTATGCCTGCACCCTGGCCTATTACAGCTACCGTCAGTCGATGAGCGCCCAAAGTCACGCCACGGCGCGCGATTGCCTGCAACGCGCGACCCAGCGATTTCCCAGGAACGCCGCGTCCTGGGCGCTTCTGTCTCTGACCTATCTGGATGAGATGCGATTTCGCTACAAGCTCGGCACATCGTCCACGGCCCAGCCGCTCGAACGCGCCGCCAGCGCCGCAGAGCGGGCGGCAGCGCTTGCCCCCGGCGATGCGCGCGTCCTGCACGCCCTCATGCTGGTCAGCTTCTTCGAAGACGACATCGACAAGGCCTTGCAGGCCGGCGCGGCCGCCTATGCCATCAACCCCAACGACACCGACGTTGCCGGTGAGTACGGCTTGCGGCTGGCGATGTCCGGACGATGGCAATCCGGCTGCGAGCTGGTGTCCAGCGCCGTCAGCAAGAACGCCGGCCCCAAGGGATATTACGAGGTCGGCATGGCCTTGTGCGCCTTCATGAGGAACGACATTCAGGCCGCCGAACTGTGGTCCCGCATGTCCGATCTGCAATATAATCCCATGCATCGCCTCGTGCTCCTGTCGATCCTCGGCGCCGCCGGGAAGACGGCCGACGCCAAGCAGCAACAGGATTGGCTGGAGGTCCACGCACCCGAGTTGATGCACAACATCCGCCGGGAAATCGCGCTTCGCCTGCAACGGCCGGAAGATCAGCAGAAACTCTTCAGCGGCCTGCGCGCCTCGGGCATCGCCATCGACCCCGCACCAGCGCAGTGAGGACCG
>NZ_JBNDHS010000201.1:0-2106 GCF_056755095.1 Rhizobium sp. SVR5-9E
GCCTGATTGCGCGCATTCCCGACCACCGTATGGCCTTTCTCAGGGCACTGAAGACATGGAAGGCGTTCGGCAAGGGATGGACAGCCCGCGTCAACAGCGTGCGCGCTGTCGGTCAAGCCCTGGGCTACCGGCTCGCTTGCCCCTGAGATCGAGTACGTTGCCGGAGGCGAGGCTAAGGCGCTGATCTCCGATGCCAAGCGCGCTCCGGTGCTGGCGGTTGCCGAGGCGGCGGGCGGCGGCATTGGTTCCGGGACGCTCGCCGGGACGTTGCAGCAGGCTCAGGATCAATTGACACCGCTCAGCACGAGTAGCGCAGAATGAAGAGCAGCGAATGATTGCCGACGCCGCGATCGAGCAGCTGATGGTGCAGGTTCAGGCGCAGGTGAACGCGAATGAAATCCGGCTGGCGACGGCCTGGTTTTGGGAGATGCGGCTGATCAACCGCCGTCATCGCCGGCTTCTCGCTGCATCTCCTCCTCGTTACCCTCGACACCTGTTTGATGCTCGGTTGGCGTATCCCGAAATATCCGCCGCCGTTCGGCGAATGGCAGGGAACGATCCTGCTGTCGTTTTTTGGTGTGCAGGTGGCGGGGCATAGCATCACCGCCATTGCATCCGCAATCAGGGGCCAACGGTAAACCGCGTCGACCTTCTACGAACCGATAGTGGATGGACGTGGTTGTCTGATCCCCGTTTCCAGATTGAAAGCTGTACTTCTCTGCTTCGCCACTTTGAATGAGATTTGTTACGTATTCGATTCGGGGCTGAAGCTCTGATTCAGGAAGTGTTGCGACGTTGGTCATAAACATCGCGTTGCTCTCGGACTTCGGATTAAAGAACTCTGGATTGGCAGCTGTTTCAGCATCGTAGACGGCCCTGGACACACCTGCAGCGGCCTCCCGCGCAGCCAGTTCAGCCTTCAGCTCTGGCGAAAGTGGCTTTGCCAGATCAGCGGAGTAGGTTTTCCAGACGACGGCCTGTCGCAGACCACGGGGCGGGCTGGTTGGACCTCATCGCTTGCCGCGGCCGGGCGCTGGCGGGTTGCGCATCAGCGTCGATAGTTAGGTAGGCGGAAAAGCCCGCTCGTCAATGATCAATTGGCATGCTAAAAGCCAATGGCGATCGGAATCGGCGACCAGCCAGCTCGTCGGAACTGATATGCGGTCGAGTGCCGGCAAATCTCCCGGACCCAACCATCCGAACAGCCAAGCAAGCAGAAAAGCCAATGCGGCGGCGAGCACGATCAGGATCCAAACACCCAAGGTGCGCCTTGGTGGCTTGCCGGAATATCGTTCAGGATCCCTCATTGATTCACCCCCGAAGGTGTTCGGAACCGTGGCCGTGCAACACCAGGATGAGAGCTGCCAATCCGCACGCGCTGGGGCTAGGAACCAAGGGGCTCGTCCAAAAGGTTCAAAATGGCGAGCCCCTGGCGGCCGCGGATATTGGGTAACGTGGCCGTCATGGCTGTGCTTTGGGGCTACAGCGCTTTAAAATAAAGCTCCTGGAAGCCGCCTGGTCAATAATCAATAGGGGTTAGGATCGAAGGGGCCCGCCCGACGGAAAAGCGAGCCCTTGCCGCGCCTCCTGTATCCCCTAGCCATTCAGCGCGGGATTGACGACGCGGCGAACTCGGATAGGGCCTGCCGCGCGGACCAGCGTTCCACAAAAGGCTTAGCAGGTACGACCAGGGCTCGCCCAAAACGTGTCAGAAAAGGCGAGCCCTGTCGCAGACCACGGCATCGGACTATGTTGGAGAGCGGATGCCGCCGTCAGATGCTGCGCCTCGGGGGCAAACAGCACTCAGAACTAAAGAACCGGGGAAACATTCTCGTCAATCATCAATTAGAATTACGCTGACACGTCATTGGCTTGGAAGGCATAGCGGCTTTGCGTGAAGCGGGCATCGAGGGTTGCGGCGATCTCCTCTGGTGCCTTGACGCCCGCACTAACGAGCGAGATGGCGACTGTGAGCGCTTGTTGGCCACGGTCGCTTTGGAGATTGGCATCGTTGCTCTGCGACCGGCAGCTCAATGCCGAGCTGATAAGTTCAATCTCATCGTCTGTGCAAGAAAGTAGCTCGAAAACAGATGACATGATCGCTCT
>NZ_JBNDHS010000202.1:0-2088 GCF_056755095.1 Rhizobium sp. SVR5-9E
CTCGTAGACCATGCGGGCATTGACGGCGGCGCGCTCGAGCTGGATCTGCAGTCTTGCAAGGCGCCGGGCAGGGTCGTACGCGAGCAGCAAAGCGGTCACGAACGAGAAGAACGCGCCCGGCGGCACGTTGTGATAGATCGAACGGTAAGCGGCGTAGGCAAGAACGCTTGCAACCGCAAAGCCCGCAAAGGTTTCCGTCATCGGCGCGTTGCGTTCCGAAAGGCGCGCGATCCGGTTTGTGCGGGCTTCCGCGGCCGCGACCAGCTTGTTGAGCTTGCGCTGCAGTTCGCTTTCCATCGTGAAGGCCTTGACGATGGCGATGCCTTGGATCGTCTCTTGCATCGCGCCTAGGACATGGCTGCTCAGATAGATGGCTTCCTTGGTCGCTTGACGCAGGCGCTTGGACAGATATCGCAGTCCATAAAGAAGCGGCGGAGCCAGAATGAAGACGGCGAGGCTGAGCAACGGATCCTGAAAGACCATCACGCCGATCAATGAGATGAAGGTAAGCAAGTCACGCGCGGCCGATGTGATCACCATATTCATGACATCGCGGATGCCGCCGACATTCTGGCTTACTCGAGCGGCAATGTGCGCGGAGCGAGCTTCGTTGTAGAAGCCGACCGAAAGTGTCATCAGGTGAGCGTAAAGGCGCCGCTGATAGCGCGCGACGATGTTGTTGCCGATCCGCGAAAGCGCCACGGCCTGGCCGTAGCTCGCAAAGCCGCGCAGAACGAATGCGAGGAAGATCGAAAGACAGATAATCCAGATCATATCCGCGCGGCGATTGGCGAAAGCCTCGTCGATGATCACCTTCATGATCCACGCGGTGAACGCTGTCGTCAGTGCGACAACGACGAGACAGCTGATCGCAAAAACATAGCCGCCGATATGATCGCGGCCATTTTCGGCGATAATGCGTTTCAGGATGCCCGTCACACTATCGCTACCGACAGCGCTTTGTTTGCTCGCGGATTCCAAAAATACTGCTTCCCGTCTCGGACGTGCGCGGCCGCAAAGCCGCGCGCTTGGGGCGGCTCTATAAAGAGTTACCGCCCGTTTGGCTAGCCGGGCATTAGCGGCGCCAGCGGCGCCCTTCGGTCGAGAGCCCGAAAAGGGCCGGCTCTCGGGCATAGAAGGACAGGCCTGCAAGGGCCGCCAGCGGATGGGTCACGACATAGGTCGGAATCGCTTTCAGCCAGTGCGAATGCGGCGCTTTGTCCTCGAACGCGGCGCGGAATTCCGGCTGCCTCAACGCCGGAAGAATCTTCTGCGAGATGCCGCCGGAAAGATAGACTCCGCCCTTAGCCATGAAGATCATCGCCAGGTCGCCGGCCAGTCTTCCGAGATATGTCGAAAAAAGCGAGATGGTCTCCACCGCCGTCGCATCGGATCCGGCAAGCGCATGAGAGGTGATGTCGGCAGGGTCGCTGTACTTGGGATCGATGCGGTCCGCCTTGCAGATTGCCCGGTAGAGATGAACGATCCCGCGCCCGGAAAGGATCTGCTCGGCCGAAACACGGCCCTCGATCGTTTCGACATAGGGAAAGATTTCCAGATCGCGCTTGCTGCGGGGGCCGAGATCGACATGGCCGCCTTCGCCCGGCACCGGGATCCACCCGCCCTGCACGTGTGCAAGCCCACCGACGCCGAGGCCCGTTCCAGGACCGAGCACCACGCGGGAAGCGACAATCTCCTTCGATGCTGAGCCGATCAGTTCGCGCTCGCCATCGCCGAGCGAGGAAATCGCCAGCGCCTGAGCTTCGAAGTCGTTGATGACAAGCACGTCCTCGATGCCGAGACCTTCGATCATCGTATGCGGACGGACGACCCAGTCGCAGTTGGTCAGCGGAATTTCATCGCCATTGATCGGTCCGGCAACGGCAAGGATTGCAGCGCGGGGCCGCATGTCCGTCTTAGCCAGAACGCCGTTGCGGATCGCTTCGTCGATCGTCGTGAAGTCGGCTGTTCTGACATTCGGGAAATTGATGGCCTCTGCCGACGCATCCGGGAGGATGGAGAAGCGTGCATTCGTTCCACCGATATCACCGATGAGGATCGGAAAGGGCAGGTGAGCATCACTGGTGT
>NZ_JBNDHS010000203.1:0-2080 GCF_056755095.1 Rhizobium sp. SVR5-9E
GGTCCTGAGATCGCCACCGCCGGCTAAGAGATGCGTCGCAAAGGAATGCCGCAGCGCATGCGGGGTCGCCGTTTCCGGTAGGCCGAAAGCTCCGCGCATGCGCTGCATCGTGCGCTGGATGATCGCAGCCTGCAGTTTGCCGCCCCGCGCGCCACGGAACAGCGGTGCCGCGCTCTCAAGATGATACGGGCAGAGTGATCGGTATTTCTGAACGGCTTCAACAACGATCGACAACAACGGGACGAGGCGGGTCTTGTTGCCTTTGCCGGTTATGCGCAATGCCGTGGTGCCGGGCTGCAGAGCGTCGCCAGTCAGGTCGAGGGCCTCGGAAATGCGCAGGCCGCAGCCATAGAGCAGGGTGAACACGGCCGCATCGCGCGCAGCGATCCATGGCTCCTCGTGAAGCTGCGCCTCGTCGCTGGCAACGGTGATCGCCTGGTTGTCGGAAAGCGGCTTCGGCAGCGATTTCGGCTGCTTCGGCGAGCGGACTGCGCTCGCGCCCGCGGCGTTCACCAGGCCTCTCTTCTCAAGGTAGCGCAACAGCGAGCGAAGGCCGGCCAGGTTGCGGCCAAGTGATCGGGCTCCGGAGCCCTCCTTGCGGCGCGCAGCCAGGAAGGCGCGGAAATCGGCGGGGCGGAGAGCCTCGATGTCCTTCAGGGTTGCCGGGCCGCCGAGATGGCCAGTCAGGAAGGTGAGGAATTGGCGGCTGTCACGCTCGTAAGCATCGAGGGTATGTTCCGAAAGGCGCCGTTCGCTCCTAAGGTTTTCCAGCCAGGCGCTACGTTCCGCCATCAGGTGCGGGTCGGCGATAATCAGGAGTTCGTTCACGGCGCTGGCCTTGATTTTGCTATTGCCTTGGCCAATTCTGAGGGGCGACCAGTTAGGGAATTGCTAATATCGGCGAAGCGCTTGTCATGCATCCATCACAATAGGTTGCGATAGCTGCTCCGAACGAGACAGGACTTTGCATGGCACGGCGCCAATCCACGACGGCTTTCGGACAGCTCGCGGAAGCGATCGCTCTGGTTTCCCACGGCAATCCTGGCCACATCGTCGATACTCTGATCGCAGAACGCGGGCAGCGCATTGTCCGCAATCCGCTTTGGCCAGTGATGCGGCCCTTTCTCTACACGCTTCTGCGTTACAACAAGGCTCTTCAATTCGCCAATGACGTCGCGAACAAGCCTGGTTTCCAATGCTTCGAATATATGAGCAATCTGCTCACCCTGGACATCAAGGTCAGGAATGCCGAGCGTATCCCTGCCTCCGGCGGTTTCATTCTGGTCAGCAACCATCCGACCGGCATCGCCGACGGTGTTGCAGTCTTCGATCTGTTGAAGAACCGTCGCCCGGACATGATGTTCTTCGCCAACCGCGATGCCGTGCGTGTCAATCCGCGCTTTGCCGAAATGGTTATCCCCGTGGAATGGCGGGAAGAGTACAAGTCGAAGCTCAAGACCCGCGAGACGCTGCAGCTGACGAACCATGCGGTGAAGCAGGGAAAGGCAACCGTATTGTTTCCCTCGGGCCGCATCGCCTATTGGGCCAATGGCCGGTTGAACGAGAGGCCGTGGAAGAGCTCGGCCATCAGCCTCGCCCGCAAATACAACCTGCCGATTTTGCCGGTGCATATGAAGGCACGCAATTCCGGCCTTTTCTACTGGTTCGCCAAGTGGTCGACGGAACTCCGCGACATGACGGTGTTTCACGAGCTTCTCAACAAGCGCGGCGACCGCTTCGATTTCATCATCGGCGACCTCATTCCTGTCGAGCGGCTCGAAGGGGACATCAACGACGTGACGAAGGCGCTGGAGCGGCACACGGTGTTCGATCTGGTCAACGATGGCGACGCACAGTTTGAGCCTGTCAGCGCCTCCGTTGTCAGCGCCGAACCAGTCGCCGTTTAGGTCCTGACTCTCGTTCTCTTTATGGTTCCATTTTGCGGCCGTTGCGGGCATGGTCACGCCCGATGAGCACAGATTCTTCCGATCTCTTTGGCGCGCTATTCGATGCACCACCCGTGAACCGTACGGTTCCGGTTCTCGTCCCCATGCCGGCGCCGAAGGCATACTCCTACTCC
>NZ_JBNDHS010000204.1:0-1951 GCF_056755095.1 Rhizobium sp. SVR5-9E
TTCGAGGACGGCATCCTCGCCCATGCGGTTGAACATCTGACGGACTGTCAGCCCCTCCGGGAAGGAGATCGAATAGAGGATCGATTTGCCGGACTTCAGCAGTTCCATGATGTCGTTCATGGAGGCCTTGGCCTTGATTTCGTACTCACCGGCCTTGAGGCTCTCGCCGTCCTTCAGGCGAGTGGCTGTCAGGTAGCGGAAGATACGAGCATCGGAGATGATGTTGTTGCGCTCAAGATTGGAGGCAATTTCCGAAAGGCCGGCCCCGTTGCGCACAATGAAATTGGTGTTCGTCTCCAGCGGACCGGGGTCCTGATAGCTGGAGATTGCATAATAAAAGGCGAAGATGCCGGCAGCGCAGGCAAGCACCACCATCGTCATGAGGAAGTTCAGGAAGATGATGACCTGGCTGCGCGCTTTCTTGGAACGCTTCGGCGGCTCCGGAACACGCTCAGGACGCAGCGCTTCGTTGGGCGACTTCGGAATGATCCGCCCGTTTTGCGCCGGCTGGCCGCTCTGGTCTGCCGATTCGTTGCTGTGGTTCGTATCGCTCACGGCAATCCTCTAATTTCGCCTATCCGCTGTTTTAAGAAGCAATACGGCAAAAAACAGGTGGCAGCACTTTTTCGAAAGACGCTGGCACCCCTACTCCCGCAGCCTCAAAAACCGCGTTCAAGCTGTATAGCGGCGCAGCACCAGCGATGCATTCGTACCGCCGAATCCGAAGGAATTCGACAGTGCCACATTGATCTCTCGCTGACGAGCCTTGTGCGGAACAAGATCGATAGCGGTTTCCCGTTCGGGATTATCCAGATTTATCGTCGGCGGTGCAACGTTGTCACGGATCGCAAGCGTTGCAAAGATCGCTTCGATCGCGCCGGCCGCACCCAGCAAATGGCCGGTAGCAGACTTCGTCGAAGACATCGAGATCCCGGACGCCGCATTGCCGACGAGACGCTCGACGGCCCCGAGCTCGATCGTATCGGCCATGGTCGAGGTGCCGTGGGCGTTGATGTAATCGATATCGGCAGCCGTCAGCCCGGCGCGTTTCAGCGCCATGGCCATGCAACGCTGCGCGCCCTCACCATCTTCCGACGGCGCGGTGATATGGTACGCGTCGCCCGAGAGACCGTAACCGACGATTTCTGCATAGATCTTCGCGCCGCGCGCCTTGGCATGTTCCAGCTCTTCTAGGACGACGATCCCGGCGCCCTCGCCCATGACGAAGCCGTCGCGGTCGCGATCGTAAGGACGCGACGCCTTCTGCGGATTGTCATTATGTTGCGTGGAAAGCGCCTTGCACGCGGCGAAGCCTGCGAGCGAGATACGGCTGACCGGCGATTCCGTGCCGCCCGCGAGCATCACGTCGGCATCGCCAAGCGCGATCAGACGGGCCGCATCGCCAATGGCATGTGCGCCGGTCGAGCAGGCCGTGACGACCGAATGGTTCGGTCCCCTGAGCTTGTGACGAATCGAAACCTGGCCGGATACGAGGTTGATCAAACGGCCGGGGATGAAGAACGGCGAGATCCGGCGCGGGCCCTTGTCGCGGAGCGTGTAGCCAGCCTCGACAATACCCTCGATGCCACCGATGCCGGAACCGATCAGGACGCCGGTCGCGATCTGGTCCTCATCGGCCTCCGGGTGCCAGTTGGCGTCGTTCAGCGCCATATCGGCGGCTGCCATGCCGTAGATGATGAAGGGATCGACCTTGCGCTGTTCCTTCGGCTCCATCCAATCATCGACGTTGAAGGTGCCCTCCGTGCCGTCACCGACAGGAATGCGGCAGGCGATCTTGGCGGGAAGATCCTCCACCTCGAATTCGGTGACGAGGCGAGCGCCGCTCTGGCTGGCGAGCAGCCGAGCCCAGGTGACTTCAGTTCCGCATCCCAAGGGTGATACCATGCCGGTACCGGTGATGACGACCCGTCTCATCGACAGCTTCCCCGCC
>NZ_JBNDHS010000205.1:0-1932 GCF_056755095.1 Rhizobium sp. SVR5-9E
AGGTTCAGCGCCAGGCGAAAACGGCCGGGATAGGGCAGCACGGCCGCCAGGATGCCGCGCGTCATTCGCTCCATGAACGGCCGCTTGTAGGTTTTTTCGATATGAACCCGGGCATGATCGACCAGATGCATGTAGTCGACGCCGGACGGACATGTCGTCACGCAGGCGAGGCAGGACAGACACCGGTCGATGTGCGTGACCACCTCGGTATCGGCGGCCCGGCCATTCTCCAGCATGTCCTTGATGAGGTAGATGCGGCCGCGCGGACTGTCCAGTTCGTTGCCCAGCACGACGTAGGTGGGACAGGTGGCGGTGCAGAAGCCGCAATGCACGCATTTGCGCAGGATCGTCTCGGATTCGGCGACATGCGGATCGGCCAGCTGTTCGGCGGTGAAGTTCGTCTGCATTGATCAGGTTTCCGCCATCTTGCCCGGATTGAGTATACCAGCTGGATCGAATTTTTGCTTTACGCGCGCCGATAGAAGAGCAACGGGCTCGGACTGCGGCTGGAATGCAGAGACTGCAGCACGCGCTTCGGCGCTTGCACGAACCAGCGTGGCATGGCCGCCGCCGCCGAGCGTCTTGATGTATCGGCGGATCAGCTCGGCCTCCGGATCGGCTTCCATCCGCATCCAGATCAGGCCGCCCTGCCAATCGTAAAACGCGTCAATGCCAGCTTCGAGGCGCAGTGCGGCGACGAGCTGATGGCCGATGCTCGGGGCGACGGAGACGCGCCAGACCGGACGCATTGTTCCATCGGCATAGGGAGCGACATCGCGGATATCTCTCCAGAGGCGGACACTCTCGCCGTGCTCCAAGCGCGTGACAGGTCCGAACGCCGTCATAGCCGCAGCAAGCTTGGTTGCCCGGGCGTCGACAGAACCGTGCAGGCCTTCGATGCGCAGACAGGTTGCCTCGCCTTCAGAGAGCGTGCTGTCGAGAAACTTCCAGGAGACGGTCATCGGCAAATGCGCGGCACCCGAGACGTCGACGGGCTGCGCCATCGCGACAGCCATTGCATCGGCCGCTTCTGCGTCGTTGAGGCCGGAGATGACCACCGTCTCCTCCGCCTTCGGCCGCGGCGGTACGCGAAAGGTGACCTCCGTCAGAAGGCCGAGCGTGCCGTGCGAACCAGCCAGGAGCTTGACGAGATCAAGGCCGGTGACGTTCTTCATCACCCTTCCACCCGCCTTGACGATTTCGCCCTTGCCGTTGACGAAACGAATGCCGAGCAGGCTATCGCGCGCCGCCCCCACAATGAACCGGCGAGGACCGGAAACGTTGGCGGCAAAGACGCCGCCGATGGTCGGCTCGCCCGAAGTGCCCATGACCGGACGGTGATCCATCGGCTCGAAAGCCATCATCTGGCCATTCTCCGCCAACGCCGCTTCGACTGCCGAAACCGGCGTTCCGGCGCGCGCCGTCATGACCATTTCGCCGGGGTTGTACGAGACGATCCCGGTCAAACCGACCGAACGCAGCCAGCCCTCCGCTTCCACGGCATTGCCGAAACCGGAGCGGGTGTTGCCGCCGCAGATGGCAAGCGGCCTGCCCGTGGCCGCGTGTTCGCGAATGATCGAGGCCGCCGCCTCTTCGGTCTCCGGCAGAAAATCGATCATGCAGCGCTGCGCCCATCAAGCGGGAAGACCTTGGATGGATTGAGCAGCCAGCCGGGATCGAAGGCGGCGCGCACTGCCATCTGTTGGGCGAGGTCGGCTTCCGAAAACTGATGCCGCATCAGATCACGCTTCTCGATGCCAACGCCATGTTCGCCGGTAAGGCAGCCGCCGGCGTCGACGCAGAGCTTCAGGATTTCGTTGCCCGCAGCCTCCGCCCGCGCTGCATCTTCCGGATCGTTGGCGTTGAACAGGATCAACGGATGCATATTGCCGTCTCCGGCATGAAAGACGTTTGCGACTCGCAGGCCATAGT
>NZ_JBNDHS010000206.1:0-1745 GCF_056755095.1 Rhizobium sp. SVR5-9E
ACTCTATCCTGCGCTTGAATGCTCGGTCTGCCTTTGACCTCTGTCATTGTGACTTCCTATGCGTACCACAGTCCCTGATTAACATGGTGACGCGTGCTGTCCAGCAACAGATTTTACCAGCCATTAATGCGTGAGTGACCCTAGCTCAAAGTACAGCTTGCGAATTCGGATTGATTCGTGTGTCTGCTAGCGCTATCTAAGAGACCTCGTGGTGATTTGGCCGGCCGGCTTGCAGCCACGTTAAATAAGTCGCTAAAGGGCCGCGTGCGGACCGGTAGCGATTCTTGTCGCCGCCGGTTTTTTATTTGCCGGTACACATTGTTTTGATCGAGTAACCGCAATGCCCATCAAGATCCCCGATACGCTGCCCGCTTTTGAAACCCTCGTTCATGAGGGGGTCCGGGTGATGACGGAAACGGCGGCAATCCGTCAGGATATCCGCCCTCTGCAGATCGGACTTCTCAACCTCATGCCGAACAAGATCAAGACCGAGGTGCAGATCGCGCGGCTGGTCGGCGCTACGCCGCTGCAGGTGGAGCTGTCGCTGGTCCGCATCGGAAATCACAAGGCCAAAAACACCTCGGAAGACCACCTGCTTGCCTTCTATGAGACGTGGGAAGAGGTCAGGCACCGCAAGTTCGACGGCTTCATCATCACCGGCGCGCCGATCGAGACCCTCCCTTACGAGGACGTGACCTACTGGAAGGAGATGCAGCGGATCTTCGACTGGACGGAGACGCACGTCCATTCGACGATGAACGTCTGCTGGGGGGCGATGGCGGCGATCTATCACTTCCACAAGGTTCCGAAATACGAGCTGAAGGAAAAGGCCTTCGGCATCTATCGCCACAAGAACCTGAAATCCTCGTCCGTCTATCTCAACGGCTTCTCGGATAATTTCGAAGTTCCGGTGTCGCGCTGGACCGAAGTGCGGCGCGCGGACATCGATAAATCGGAAAGCCTCGAAATCCTGATGGAATCAGACGAGATGGGCGTCTGTCTCGCACATGAGGAAAGAGGCAAGCGGCTCTATATGTTCAATCATGTAGAATACGATTCGACGTCGCTTTCGGACGAGTACTTCCGCGATGTGAATGCGGGCGTGCCTATCAAGATGCCGCACAATTATTTTCCGCATAACGATCCGTCGCTCCCGCCGCAGAACCGGTGGCGCAGCCACGCCCACCTGCTCTTCGGCAACTGGATCAACGAGATCTACCAGACGACGTCCTATAACCTCGACGAAATAGGGACCAAAATCTGAACGGCGGCCAGTGCCAGGTCGCGGGACGGCGTCGCTTTTTGCATTTCGTGGTTGCGAGCCGCAGCAAATGGATGCAGGTTCGCGGGCCTGAACCCAACAGATTTGCGGATGGCAGACCATGGCTGAAAAGCTCGAACGGGAAGTTTTCGGAACGACGAAGGACGGCGAAACTGTCTACCGCGTCGAGATCAAGGGCGGTGGCCTGACCGCCAAGATCATGACCTGGGGCGCTGTCATTCAAGACCTGCGCCTCGAAGGTCACGACGCCCCGCTGCTTCTGGGGTTCGATAATTTCGCCGACTATCCGGCCTATTCTTCCTATTTCGGCGCCACGCCCGGCCGCTGCGCCAACCGGATCGGCGGCGGCAAGTTCACGCTGGACGGCAAGGCCTATCAGCTGGAACTCAATGAAAAGGGTGTCTCGCATCTGCACGGCGGCAGCGACAACATCGCCAAGCGCAACTGGACGATCGTCGAGCAC
>NZ_JBNDHS010000207.1:0-1700 GCF_056755095.1 Rhizobium sp. SVR5-9E
TCTCATTGGTGCGCACATTATGGTCCCAAACGCCGATCTGCGACGCGTCGAGCGCGAGCTCGAGGCGCCTCAGGAGATCCTGGAATTCTTGCTCCGACCGGGTCGTTTTCGTCATAGGCAGTCGGTCTCAGCCTTAAAGCAGATGCGATGACTTATAGTACCGTCTCAAACCCACATTAACGAATATACTTTGGGACTATCGAATTGGTTATAGGGTGCCCAATTCCTTAACGCTTGCGTCTAATGATTGTGGCGCGGTGGAAATTTTGCAATCCCCCTAAATTCCGGTGCTCCCTCAAGAACCGCACCTTCAGAAAGCTGATTGACCGACCGGCGGTAGATACGCTGCCATGGTGTGGCGTCCGGCGGCACCGGTGGAATGCCATCCCCTTTCCGGCGTTCGATCTCGGCCACATCGACCAGCATGTCGCAACGGCCCTGATTGAAATCGATGCGGATGATATCACCGGTACGAAGCCACGCGAGACCCCCGCCGGCCGCGCTCTCCGGCGAGGCATTGAGGATCGAGGGGCTGTCCGCAGTCCCGGACTGTCGGCCATCGCCGATCGTCGGAAGGCTGCGGATACCGCGTTTCAGGAGACGATCCGGCGGCTGCATGTTCACGACCTCGGCTGATCCCGGCCAGCCGATCGGGCCTGCCCCGCGGATGACGAGGATAGTGTTCTCGTCGATGTCGAGCGCCGGATCGTTGATCCGCTTGTGGTAGTCCTCAGAGCCGTCGAACACGACCGCCTTGCCCTGGAATATGCCTTCGTGGCCGGGTTCTTGCAGGTAGCGCTTGCGAAAATCCTCCGAGACCACACTCATCTTCATGATCGCGAAATCGAAGAGATTGCCCTTGAGCACGAGGAAACCCGCCCGCTCCTTCAGTGGCTCGTTGAACGGCCGGATGACTTCGCGGTCGCGTGCCTCCCTGCCTTCCAGGTTCTCGGCCATCGTCCTGCCGGTCACCGTCCGACAGTTCCCGTCGAGCTTTCCGGCTTGCAGCAGTTCCCACATGATCGCCGGCGTGCCGCCCGCGCGATGATAGCGCTCGCCGAGATAGGCGCCGGCCGGTTGGACATTCGCAAGCAGCGGGATATCGAAGCCGTGGACCTGCCAGTCGTCGGGATGAAGCTCGACGCCGGCATGCTTTGCCATCGCCGCCAGATGCGGTTGCGCATTGGTGGAGCCGCCGATTGCCGAATTGGTGCGGATGGCGTTGAGGAAGGCTTCGCGCGTCAGGATATCCGACGGCTTCAGATCTTCGAAAACGATCTCGACGGCGCGTCGTCCGGTGCGATAGGCCATCTGGCCGCGCTCGCGATAGGCGGCGGGGATATTGCCGCAGCCTGTCAGCGACAGGCCGAGCGCCTCCGCAAGGGCGTTCATCGTCGACGCCGTGCCCATCGTATTGCAATGACCAACAGACGGTGCGGAATCGAGCGCCGTCTGCAGAAACTCCTCCTCGTCGATCTCGCCCGCCGCGAGCCTGCGCCGCGACCGCCAGATCGCCATGCCGGAGCCCGCCAGCTCGCCTTCATGCCAGCCGTCGAGCATCGGCCCGCCGGAAAGAACGATGGCCGGGATATCGACGGTCGAGGCGGCCATGATCGCCGAAGGCGTGGTCTTGTCGCAGCCGGTCGTTAGCACGACGCCATCGAGCGGATAGCCGTAGAGAATTTCGACAAGGCCGAGAT
>NZ_JBNDHS010000208.1:0-1598 GCF_056755095.1 Rhizobium sp. SVR5-9E
GTCTGTCTGCGGTTTCCACCAAGGCTGCTGCTCCTATCACAGGGAACGACCTTCACCGCTGGTGCTCGGGAACTCGGTTAATGGTGTTGGGCTACGTTAGTGGGGTCACTGACATGACCGGGTTCCTACGGGATCCCGTCTGTTTACCTGATAGCGTCACTATGGGTGAGATCAATGACGCAGTCTGCAAGTGGATTAACGACAACCCGAAGGAGCGAGACCGTAAAGGCGCGCAGGTGAACCTGATGGCGCTAAGGGATGCTTGGCCATGCCGTTCCTAAACATTTCGGGATGTCTGGATCCTGATAGCGATGGCCGCGGCCCTGGCGATCCTGCTTGCATGGCTGTTCGGCGTCGTCGGCTGAAACCTAACGTACAACGCCGAAGCGGAACATTAGCAGCATCTTGATCGTTTTAACGTTTGGGATCGCGTGGCGAGGCTTAATGTTTTGCCCCTTCCTTGCCCTTGGAAGGCCGCGCGGTCCTTTCGATCAGTTTCCGGCGCAATGGAACATCATCGATACGATTCGGGTTAACCCAGTGGATCGCGCGGTATGGCACGCCCTGCCAGCCGCGCGTCCAGCCGGCAATGCTGGCGACCTGGCCCTGTCCCCTCCTTAGCAGCAGGGCCTTCTTTTTGCTCCGAACCGGAACATTGCTACCTCTTGAGGATTGGACCGATTGTATGCGGTGTTTTGACCCCACCTACCGGATCACATTCTGATCGTTGATGTTGCAGGCCCACCGAGGGCTTAGACATATGACGATTTCAGAGCTTACGCTTAAAACGAGGGAAGAAGAGCCGATGCGGCGGTTCGAGGTCTTCACGGGAACCGGGCGTCGTCGCGACTGGAGCGATGAAGAGAAGGCACGGATTGTCGCGGAGAGTTATGTGGCCGAGACCACGGTTTGCGCTGTTGCGCGATGACAAGGGATTTCGCCGCAGCAGTTGTTCACCTGGCGGCGGCTTTTCCGGAAACGCGAGCGCGATGCAGTCGAAGCCGCTCCCATGTTCGTGCCCGCGATTGTCGATACTCCCAAAGAACCCGCCCCGGTAGCGAGAGACATTCGCACCGGGATTGGTCGGATCGTCGATGACATAGCTCGGCCAGTCGATCGACCATTTGGGGCTCACGTTGAAGAAGCTGAAGTTAGCCGGCTGGCTATCCTCGTTTGATTGTAGGATATCCTGGACCTTCATTGCCGGACCGATCGGGAAGCCGCCGACCGAATCCGAGGTGGGAGCCATGCTCGACGCCGGAGGCAAGTCGTCGCTCGACAAGCTGAAGGCAGCGCCCGGCAAGGACTTCGACAAGGCATACGTGACGCCCAGCTGGACGACCACAAGGCTGACGATCCAGGAGGACTACCTGACGATCGGACAGAACCGTGAGCACCTCGGCGTCACCAAGCTCGCCCGCGGTCAGATAAAGGAACACCTCGACCATCTCGACATGCTGAAGTCGAAGGTCGGCTGATCGTCTTGCAGGACATCGCCCAGAAGGCCGGAGCGAACTCTGGCCTTCTTCGTTATCATCGTTCCGGAACTCTCGTGATCTGTCCTCATTACCGGACCGGAGGTACGGAATGATTTCAGA
>NZ_JBNDHS010000209.1:0-1493 GCF_056755095.1 Rhizobium sp. SVR5-9E
GGTCTGGAACCAGCCCGCGAATGGATCGGCACCATTGCATCAGGGGTATTGCCGTCGCCAGACGGAATGTTGAGCGACCCGCTTCTGACGTGCCATAGCGCGTACGTCTGCTCTTCGCGAGCTTCAATGGCGCTAACCGCCTTCCAGCGGCAATGGGCCGATAGTAGTCATGGCACTGCGTCCGCATTGCGCCCCGAAGCGGCCATGCCCGTACCGTCCCCCTCTCAAGGAAGGCGTACAAGCCTTAGGCTGTTACATAGTTCATATTGATCGCCGCCTTGCAGTCCTTCGCCTAATTAGTTCCCGGCCATTCGGCAACATGTGCACCTCACAGGAAACGCGCTTGGGGCTCATTGAAAAAAGGCGTACTTTACGCTACCGGGCGGTATGGCTTCACTTAAACGATACCTCCAGCATCTCCGAACAAAGCGATTGAATATCCGACTTCGAAAGAAGGTGGCGAAGTTCACCGAACCGCTTCATGCTCGCGGTAATACGATGCTGACGACGAACACCTGGCTTGGCAGGAACACGCATTTCAACGGGCTCGTCATCTATGGGAAAGGTAAGGTGACGATTGGCGACAACTTCCATTCAGGCCGAAATTGCGTAATACGCACGGAGACTCATAATTGGCGCGGCAACAAGCTACCTTATGATGAGACGTACATCGTCGAAGACGTCACAATCGAAGATAATGTCTGGCTCGGAGAAGGCGTCACCATACTACCCGGAGTCACAATCGGTGAAGGCGCCATCATCCAAACCGGAAGCGTTGTTGTCAGGGATATTCCTCCGCTTGCAATCGCGGGCGGACATCCATGCATACCCTTCAGTCAACGGCCTTCTGAGCAATACTATGCCTTAAAGGCCACTGCCCGGTTTCTTTAGAAATTGTGGTTGGCCCTATCCGAAGCGTAGTCAGCGGGAACGCGATCGTAGACGCGAGGCAAGCAAGCAGCGAGAATTACGGGAAGTACTTGCGACATTCTCAAATGACCGCCGCGCGCAAATGCGGCGGCTGAGAAGTCGCAATCACTCAAACTCGCTGCTTCCACTCAACGATCTTAGGCATGGCTCCATACGGCTTTCCGCAACGCCGCCGGAGCGACGAAGATAAACTTCCTTCGAAAGACTTCCGATCGCATCGTAATCTGGCATCGAGACTACAAATCCCCTAATATTAAGGGTACCTTATAGACTTGTGTGCCTGCCAGGGGGGACTGGGTCCATGGAACGCCGGCTTGTCGCGGTTCTCGCTGCTGATGTGGCCGGATATAGCCGTCTTATGGAGTCTGACGAAGAGGCCACGACTGCGACTTTGTTCGCTTACCGCACTGTTGCCCGGGAAGTTATCGTCGTGCACCGCGGTCGCATATTCAACACCGCTGGCGATAGTATAGTCGCGGAATTCCACAGTATTGTTGACGCGCTTCGCTGCGCTGTCGAGATTCAACACGAAATCGAGGATCGTAACGCTTCAGTCCCTGAAA
>NZ_JBNDHS010000210.1:0-1435 GCF_056755095.1 Rhizobium sp. SVR5-9E
GCGGTTGAAATTTCCTTGCCTTCGCGGCGGTAACTGTGCGGAACGCTAGAGTCAAAATATATAGCGTCTCCTGTATCCAGCGCTGCCTCCTTACCATCCACATTGACTATAAGGCGACCGCTGAGCACGTAGATGAACTCAGCGCTGCCATGTTGATGCGGCTCTGACGGCGGCGCATCGACCGGGAACTCGGCGTAGAACGCCTCCATGCGGCGGTCAGAAGCGGGATAGTCCAGGCTTTCGAATAGAAAGGCCGGGTGCTTTTCGCCCGGCGGGCTTGGAAGTTTGAGACGCTGCTGCTTTCGGACGATCGCGATGAGCGGCTCCTCCTTGTCGGCATTGAAGAAGTGATCGAGGCCGATGCCGAAAACCATGGCGATCCGAAGCAGCGTGGGCAGGGTTGGAAACATCTTCCCGCGCTCGATCTTCGAGAGCATCGCAGGCGAGAGCCCTGTATGCCCGGCCAACTGCACCAGCCCCAGCTTCTTTCTCAGACGCAGTGCCTTGATACGCGGGCCGATCGCGTAGCGCTGAAGCTCGTTAGACAACGTGTCGGAGAGCACTTCGCAAAACTCCTTTTCATATCGGGAAAGCATAACGAAAAGAATTATCTTCACAAGACAGTTCTTTTTCAGGTAACGATAACTTGAGGGACAAGAAAGTGGATTTGCGTTATATGAAATTCATGGCGTGCATTCGCGCCCGTCATCGAGAGGAGAAATGTCATGAAACTGACAAGGCTTTTGTTCGCTGCGGCGATCACGTTCGGCAGCAGCGTCAGCGCGTTTGCGGCGGAGAAGGATGTCGTCGACACCGCCATGGAGGCGGGTCAATTCAAGACGCTGGGTGCCGCGCTCGAAGCGGCAGGCCTGGTCGCCACTCTCAAAGGAACGGGTCCGTTCACGGTCTTTGCTCCGACCGATGAAGCCTTCGCCAAGTTGCCGGCCGGTACCGTCGAAAACCTGCTGAAGCCGGAGAACAAGCAAAGGCTCACTGAGATCCTCACCTACCATGTGGTCGCCGGGAAGGTGATGGCTGCGGACGTGGCGGGTATCGATGACGCGAAGTCGGTAAATGGCAAAATGATCGACATCGAAGTCGAGGGCTCCACCGTCAAGGTCAACGACGCCGCCGTCACTGCTGCCGACATTGCCGCCTCGAACGGGGTCATCCATGTCATCGACAAGGTGATCATGCCGCCGGAAGGCTGACCTTTGATCCTTCAACCTGGAGAAGAACCATGAAGTCTATCAACATCGTCACGCTCATCCTCGTAATCGTAGGCGGGCTGAACTGGGGGCTGGTCGGACTATTTAGCTTTGACCTCGTGGCCGCCATCTTCGGGGCTGGCTCGGGGCTCGCCCGGATCGTTTACCTGCTGGTAGGGCTATCGGCAGCCTGGCAGATCATCCCCCTGTTTTCTGCAATGGGCTCC
>NZ_JBNDHS010000211.1:0-1419 GCF_056755095.1 Rhizobium sp. SVR5-9E
GGCTAGACGCGCGCCTGAGATTGCGATGCCTCAATTTGATCCTTTCGCGCATCATATTGAGAAAATACAGTCTCGATATTTTCACCGTCGGCCGTAAATTGGGCTCCACAATCACTTGATGAGGAGCCACCCAAATGAACTACATCAGCATCGCCTCTAACGAAACGGCAACCGCCGCAGCCGCCGAAACCCATGCGCGGACCGCGCCGACACGCGTGACGCCGACGAACGCCGTGATCGAAAACATTCTGAGCCGTAGCGCTGCCAAGTACTACGACCCAACCGCCACACTGAGCGATGATCAGATCCGCGACCTGGTGCGGATCGGCACGTCGGCGCCGACCTCCTTCCATCTGCAGAACTGGCGGTTTATTGCCGTCCGTACACCCGAAGCAAAGGCTCGGTTGCGCCCCATCGCCTGGGATCAGCCCGCGATCACCGATGCCGCCGTTACCTTCATCGTTATCGGCCGGTTGGCCGATGCCAGCACCGTCCCTGAGCGCCTGGCCCCGGTCGTGGAAGCCGGCATCATGCCGGCGCACCTGGTGCCGGAATGGGAGGCTCCCGCTCGCGGCCTTTATGACGATCAACCCCAGCGGCAGCGCGACGAGGCAGTACGCACTGCGACCTTTGGCACCGCGGCGATCATCTATGCAGCCCGCTCCCTCGGCCTCGGCTCGACGCCGATGATCGGCTTCAACGCCGAGGCGGTGCACAGCGTGTTCAACCTCGCCGAAGACGAAATCCCGGTGATGTTGCTGACCGTCGGACCGGAGCGGGCCGGCAACTGGCCGCAGAAGCCGCGCATGCCCGTGGCCGATGTCCTGGACTTCGCATAATTCTCAACTCAACCAATAACTTATGGAGACTACGATGCCTAGAATTATTGCCCTGAAACCGGAACAGGTGCCGGCCGAATCCAAACAGACACTCGATGCGTTCACCAAGAACATCGGGTTCACCCCGAACATGATGGCGGCCTTTGCGCAAAGCCCGATCGCCTTCAACGCATGGGCCACCCTGCTCAGCTCTCTGAGCAAGGCGCTCGACGTGAAGACACGCGACAGCATCGGCCTTGCCGTCTCCGAAGTGAACGGTTGCAACTATTGCCTGACGGTTCACAGCTTCACGGCCGAACATATGGCCAAGCTGCCGGCCGATGAGATCATTCTCGCCCGGAAGGGCCATGCCAACGATCCGAAACGAGACGCCGCCGTCCAGTTTGCGCGCAAGGTCATCGAGACCCGCGGGCAGGTCAGCGACGCCGATCTGAAAGCCGTCCGCGATGCCGGCTATACGGATGCTGATATCATCGAGATCGTCGCGCTGGTAGCCATGTACTCCCTGACGAACTTCTTCAACAACGTATTCGATCCCGAGAAGGACTTTCCCGCCGTTGCCCCGGCCGGGTCGATCTGA
>NZ_JBNDHS010000212.1:0-1419 GCF_056755095.1 Rhizobium sp. SVR5-9E
TCCCCAATGCGTGCCTTAGTCAAGCTGGTTCTAATCGGGTCGGTTATCAGTGGATCCTTGCTGGCTCCGACTATCGGAGCCACTCAAGATTTGGAGCTTCGTATAGGCCCTGGCGGCGTAGACGTTTATGACCAGGACAGGTATCGCTACGACGACCAGGACCGCTATCGCTACCGGCAACGTGGCTGTGATCCAGACGACGCGTTGGACATTGCCCGTGATCAAGGCGTTCGCCGCGCGCATATTGCCGGGGTGTCTTCTCGCAAAATTGTGGTGGACGGTTTTAAGCGCCGAGGCCCTGTGCGAATGGAATTCGGCAATCGGCGAGGATGCCCACTAATTAGAAGCGACTACGAATACTAGGACCATCCAAACCTGCAGAGGCGGCACCGGGTGTAGGTCTGAGGTCAACGGCTTCGTTCGCTTGCGCAGGGATCGTTCGAGCATACCTCGATAAGCTCAAAGGCCAAGGAAATCTGCGGCTCACCGCTTAGTTCCCTTCGCAGTGGCATCAATAAGGCTCCCTAACGGCGCCTTTTTCCTACCAATCGCAGACGCAATCAAACGTCAGCGCGTCGGAGACCCGGCATAGGGTCTGGCGTTCCCGCCGAGTCTCCGGGTGCCGCGCTGTGGTTCGCGAGCCCCGGCAAGTTGATGGGCGCGTGTCGATCGCGCAATAGCAATGAACGGGCCAGGATAGCGGCCGGTTAAAATCCACCGGACGAATCTCTGTCCGACACATCATGATATTTGCCAATCAAATGGATCGTGCGAAGTTCTTCGCGACGGTGCTTGAGGGTGGAGACCCGGCATAGGATCTGGGGTCCTGCCGAGTCTCCTTTGCCGCACTGGGGGTGCGGGCCTGCGCCTATCGCGCGCGTAACTTGCCTGAACCTTTTGAAGCAATCTGGAGCTCGACAATGCAGGTCCTCTCGACCCCGCAAACGAGTTCGCGCGCTCTCTCGCCAAGGTGCTGGTGATCGAAGGCGGCTATTCCCACAATCCGAAAGATCCCGGCGGCGCAACGATAAAGGGCGTGACGCAGCGGGTCTACGACGAGTATCGTCGCTCGCTCAGTCTGTCGGTGATCCGAGAAAGAACATCAGCAATTCCAAGCTCGACGCGATCTACGGCAAGAAATACTGGGATGAAATCAAGGGCGAGAAGCTGACGCCTGGCGTCTCCTATGTGGTCTTCGACGGTTCGGTGAACTCCGGTGTTGCGCAATCGGTCAAATGGCTGCAGCGCGCGCTCCAGGCGATGGGAGTGTATCAGGGGCTCATAGACGGCATTATCGGGCAGGGAACGCTTCTCGCCCTCGGCGGCGTCAACGACAACGACAGCCTGATTGCGCGCATTCCCGACCACCGTATGGCCTTTCTCAGGGCACTGAAGACATGGAAGGCGTTCGGCAAGGGA
>NZ_JBNDHS010000213.1:0-1312 GCF_056755095.1 Rhizobium sp. SVR5-9E
GTCCAGATCGGCCGGTCGCGTCCTATCAGCCGTGCCGAGGGCAATCCGGGAACCTACCCATGGCTCCTCGCATGTGATGTCGAACGGGCTCCATCCCTGCAGCATTCCCAGCAAAGAGAGCGAAAACACTTTTGTACGTCAACCTATCCTTTCATCCAGAGGAATCTCCATGACCAACGGAATTACCATGACCAACGCCGTCATCGAAACTATCCTGAGCCGCAGGGCCACCAAGTATTACGACCCTGCCGCCACCTTAAGCGACGACCAAATCCGCGAACTGGTGCGGATCGGCACTAGTGCGCCGACATCGTTCCACTTGCAGAACTGGCGTTTTATCGCCGTACGCACGCCTGAAGCCAAGGCTCGGCTCAGTCCTATTGCTTGGAGCCAGCCGGCGATCACTGAAGCGGCCGTGACCTTCATCGTCTGCGGCCAGCTGGTCGAAACCAGCGTAATACCAGACCGCCTGGCACCGGTCGTGGAAGCGGGCATCATGCCGGCAAGGTTGGTGCCCGATTGGGAAATCCCCGCACGCGATCTGTACATGGAATACCCGCAGCGCCGTCGCGACGAAGCAGTGCGCACCGCCACCTTTGGCGCCGCGGCGATGATTTATGCAGCCGGCTCGCTTGGCCTGGGTTCGACGCCGATGATCGGTTTCGATGCCGCCGCGGTGCACCGCGAGTTCGAACTGGCCCATGACGAAGTACCGGTCATGCTGTTGTCCATCGGCGCGGAACGCCCTGGAAACTGGCCGCAGAAGCCGCGCCGTCCCGTAGCCGATGTGCTGGACCTCGTTTGATTATCAGTAAATCCAGCAATTTACGGAGGCTACGATGCCAAGATCTGCAGCTCTAAAGCCGGAACAGGTGCCGGCCGATTCGAAACCCACTCTCGATGCATTCACCAAGAACATTGGGTTCACCCCAAATATGATGGCGACCTTCGCGGCGAGCCCGATCGCGTTCAACGCATGGGCCGCCCTGTTCGGCTCCATGAGCAAGGCGCTCGACGTGAAGACGCGCGACAGCATCGGTCTCGCTGTCTCCGAAGTGAATGGCTGCAACTACTGCCTGACGGTTCACAGCTTTACGGCTGAGCATATGGCCAAGCTGCCGGCTGATGAAATCATTCTCGCGCGGAAGGGCCATGCCAGCGACCCGAAGCGGGACGCCGCCGTCCAGTTTGCGCGCAAGGTCATCGAGACCCGAGGACAGGTCAGTGACGCCGATCTGAAAACCGTCCGCGATGCCGGCTACACGGATGCGAACATCATAGAGATCGTCGCGCTGGTGGCCATGTACTCCCT
>NZ_JBNDHS010000214.1:0-1276 GCF_056755095.1 Rhizobium sp. SVR5-9E
TGCAGGCGATACCGTCGCTGAAGGCGCTGATGGCGGCATCGATACCGTCAAGACGGCGCTCGCCAGTTATATGCTGGCTGTCATCGGCGATGTGGAAAACCTCATCTATACGGGCAAGGCAGCATTCACGGGTATCGGAAACGGGCTCGATAACGTTCTGACGGGCGGTGCGGCCGCGGACAAGCTGAGTGGCGATATTGGCGATGACACCCTGATTGGCGGAGCAGGTTCCGACGCAATGTCGGGAGGGTTGGGCGATGACACCTATGTGGTCGATGTTGCGACCGACATTGTGATCGAGGGCCTGAACGAGGGGACGGATATGATCCAGACGGCGCTTGCGAGCTATACACTCGGCACGAATGTCGAGAACCTGACCTACACGGGCACGGTGGCGTTTATCGGCAACGGCAATGCCGCGGCGAACGTCGTTGTCGCTGGAGTGGGGGCTGATACGCTTGACGGCGGGGCGGGTGCCGATACGCTGATCGGCGGCGCCGGCAATGATACGTATATCGTCGATACTCTGGACGATGTGGTGGTCGAGGCGTCCGGCGGCGGTACTGACGTCATCAGGACCGATCTTGCGAGCTATTCGCTGGCGGCGATCGCCAATGTAGAGAACTTGACCTACACCGGAGGCGGCGGTTTCACCGGCGCCGGCAACACTCTCGACAACGCAATCACCGGCGGGGCTGGCGGTGATGCGCTTTCTGGTGGCGCTGGTAACGATACGCTGAATGGCGGGGCCGGAGCAGATGCGCTTTCCGGCGGCGCCGGCAACGATATCTATGTCGTTGACAATGCCGGGGACACGGTCACCGAGTACGCCGACGAAGGTATCGACGCGGTGCGGACAAACCTCGCGAGCTGGACACTCGGCGCCAATGTCGAAAACCTCACCAACACCGGCACTGCGGCCTTTTCCGGCACCGGCAATGCGCTGAACAACGTCATGACTGGCGGGGCGGGAGCCGACACGCTGAAGGGCGGGGCGGGCGACGACACTTATATCATCAGTACCGGCGATATTGTCATCGAGAATGCCGACGAGGGCATCGACACGGTGCAGACGAATCTGGCCGCCTATACGCTGGGGGTCGATGTCGAGAAGCTGATCTCGACGCGTGCGACCGCCTTTATCGGCATCGGCAATGCGCTTGACAACGTGATCAAGGGAGGTGTTGCGGCCGACAGGCTCACCGGTGCTGCCGGCAACGACACGCTGGATGGCGGGGCTGGCGGTGATACCATGCTCGGCGGCACGGGCGACGAC
>NZ_JBNDHS010000216.1:0-1215 GCF_056755095.1 Rhizobium sp. SVR5-9E
GTCCTGGCACCGCGCGGTCATCATCGGGGGCGCGCTAACCGGACAGGAACAATGTGAAGCCTTGATTGTTCGCGAACTAGGAGAGCGCCCTCCCGCGGTTGTTGGTAGATGGCGAAGTATTACCTCCATATCCGTGCAGCCGATGAATTCGTCGAAGACGACGAAGGTATTATCGATCTGCCAAATCTTGCCGCAGTTCATGAAGAGGCCGTCACCTCCGCCCGCGAGCTCGTCGCGGATTTGGTCCATCGGGGAGAGCCGATACGCTTAACAATTCGAGATCGTTGATGAAAACGGAGATCTCATCGCGGTTTTCCCGTTCAAGTCCGTGGTGCTGGATTGACTCCAGCAGATGAACCGGCCGAGCCCGCCGAGGCACGGCTTTGTCTGTACGCTGGCGAACCGGAACGCGAAGTCTCCTCTCTTCGTTATTGTGCCGGATTGCGTGTTGGCATCCGCCCCGCCAGCGCATCCAGCCTTAGTGGCGACCTGACCTCGCAACCGCTCACCAGCCAGCGGGGTCTTCTTTGTTCGTACGCTACCGGACGGGAACGGTTGCGCGTCCTGGGCGTCTGGATGGCGGCCGCGCGGTAGTCTTCCCGACGAAAGTCGCCAGTGATGTTGGAGCCGCAGCCCTCTTCCCTGGTGCCGCGCGGTCACCTTTTCCCCGTTAACTGCTGCTCCGGCGGGGCATTTTTTGGGGGAACATTGCAGAACCTTTGGCGCGCCTGGGGTGCGCGGCAGTTCTTCTGATCAACCGGCTGATGACACCCCTCTCCGGGTGCCGCGTGGTCAATTCCGCGCTGAATGGCTAGGGTATACAAGAGGCGCGGCAAGGGCTCGCTTTTCGGCGGGCCCTTCGACCCTTACCTTATTATTGGCGAGCGCGCGCCGCCTTGAGTTTTAGTTTAGGAGCTGTAGCCACCAAGCCCGGCGCGTGACGGCAACGTTACACAATATCCGGGGCCGCCATCAGACCAGGGGCTCGCCATGTTTGACCCTTTGGACGAGCCCCTTGGTCGTATTTCCAAGTCTAGTTCGACGGCCCTGTCTGCCCCGCAGCAATCCTTTTGAACAGGAACGCCTTCAGCTCGAGGCCAAAACCGCACGGTTGCGTGAGGATTGACTTAGAAGCCTCAAGAAAGGTAGCGCCCCGAATCCCGACTAGAACGAAAGTGGCGTTCCGTCCCATGCGGAGCCTCATCTTCTGCGCTC
>NZ_JBNDHS010000217.1:0-1043 GCF_056755095.1 Rhizobium sp. SVR5-9E
GGTCTGGTGTCGTCGTCTTATGTCACCGTCGACGACACCGGCGCCCGACATTCCCATAATCCATATTACGCCACACACATCGGCGGCCCGAATTTTACCGTCTTCCGAACGGCAAAATCGAAGTCGCGCCTGAATTTCCTGTCGCTACTGCGCGGCGGCTACCAGGATTATGTGCTCAATGATGCCGCGTTCGATTACCTGAAAGAACGCCGTGCGGATGCGGCCATTACTGCCGGACTTCGCGCTCTTGAACCGCAGCGCTTCTGCAATCAGGTGCCATTCATGGCGCATCTGGCCGAAAAGGGTATCGACATCCTCGACCGACAGGAGGTCGGCACGCATGCCGAGGCCGGCCTGTGGGGTTCTATCCGTCACCACGGCCTGATGGGCAACACGGTGATCGTCTCCGACGACGCCGGCCAGTTCCGCGTCGGCAATCACGCGCTGTGCTGGGTTCATGCCGAACGTCTTCTGCAAAAGCTGATGCCAGGAACCGCAAAAGAGGAGCGGTCGCTCACCATGGTCCGAGATCTCGTCTGGCGTTTCTACAAGGCGCTGAAAGCCTACAAGCAGAATCCTTCCCCGCGGGCCGTTCCGGCCTTCCGACGACGGTTCGACCGAATCTTCAGCCTGCGCACCGGTTACCAGGCACTCGATAAGCTGCTAGAGCGTCTGCTTCGAAGGAAGACCGAGCTGCTGAAGGTCCTCGAGCATCCCGAGATTCCGCTGCACACCAACGCATCGGAAAATGACCTGCGGAGTTTTGTCACGAAGCGAAAAATCTCCGGCGGCACGATGAGTCGCGATGGCCGTGTTGCGCGCGACGTCATGCTTGGTCTTATGAAGACCTGCCAGAAGCTTGGGCTGTCCTTTTACCACTATCTCGGTGACCGGCTTGGGATCGGTAACGTCGGGCAACCGGTCCCGCCCCTGTCGGCAATCATTCTCGCTCGGGCTTGAACACCCGGGGCCGCGTCGGCTTGGCTGCGCCACCACCGTTGCCCAATGAAACGGCACTGCCACCAAATCTGCCCCGCGTACCC
>NZ_JBNDHS010000218.1:0-1029 GCF_056755095.1 Rhizobium sp. SVR5-9E
TGAAGGCGGCGTGACTCTTCACCAGGCTTTCATGTGGAACGCGGGAACCTGTCGCTCCGATGTTAAGGGAGAACCCAAGCAGGCGGTCCCTGCGAGGGTGAGATTACCGAAGCGGAGCACAGGGGCGGAGCAGCCCGTAGTAGTATTGAAGGTCCTGTAATGGGGCTGGAGCGAAGGGGTTGCGTTGTTCAGCTCTGGAGCGAGGACAACCGGCGACGGGAGGATCCTCGTGGATAGAGCAAAGCCGTATGCGATTCCGAAAAGGGAGGTGTGGGAGGCCTATAAGAGGGTTAAAGCCAACCAAGGAGCGGCTGGCATTGACGGCCAGACGATTGCGGACTTTGAGGCTGATCTTACGAACAACCTGTACAAGCTCTGGAATCGGCTGGCGTCGGGCAGCTACTTTCCGCCGCCGGTGCGGCGGGTCGACATACCCAAGAGCGATGGGAAGACGCGCCCGCTGGGCATACCTACGGTCGCCGATCGCATTGCGCAGATGGTGGTCAAACGCCATCTGGAACCGACGGTGGAGCCTAAATTCCATCCGGATTCCTATGGATATCGGCCCGGCAAATCGGCGCTCGATGCGATCGGCGTGGCACGGCAGCGATGCTGGCGTTACAACTGGGTTCTTGATCTCGATATCAAGGCTTTCTTTGATAGCATCGAACCGGACCTGCTGATGCGGGCTGTGCGCAAGCACACCGATTGCCCGTGGGTGCTTTTATACATCGAACGATGGCTGAAAGCGCCAGTGCAGATGCCGGACGGAAATCTCGTCGTCAGAGAACGAGGAACGCCACAGGGCGGGGTAATCAGCCCCCTCTTGGCAAACCTCTTTCTTCACTATGCGTTTGACATGTGGATGTGTCGGAATTTCCCGGACATTCCGTTTGAGCGTTATGCTGACGACGCGATCTGTCATTGTCGGACCGAGGACCAAGCGATGGCGCTTCAGAAAGCTCTGGACGCGCGTTTTACTGACTGTGGGCTGACGCTTCATCCTGACAAGACTAAAATCGTCTACTG
>NZ_JBNDHS010000219.1:0-1015 GCF_056755095.1 Rhizobium sp. SVR5-9E
CTGGTGGACGGAGCGGGACTATTCCGCCAAGTACTGGGCAGGACAGGCGTACCTTCAAGGTGGCGTCCCTGTGGCTACAATCCTTCAGGTATATGGCAACGGAACCACCACGCCGCCCGGACACATCCCGTATATCCCCGGCTTCGCGGTAACATCCGCCTACCCCCAACTCCGAGCATACGGTTTAGCCAATGGGTGGGCCACGGATGGGAGCGGCAACCCCGTACTCCCGAACGTAGAGAGCCCGTTCCTTCGTGGATGGCGTGCAGGTCAGACAGGCAATGATACTGGGCGTGTTTGGCTCGGTGCAGCAAGACGCCCTGCAGAGTATCACAGGCCAGTTCAACGTTGGTGCCCTTGTTAGCGGCGTGGGCGGTGTATTCGCTAGCGCTCCGACGACCGCCTCTCGTGCGGCAACGTCACAAACCGACTCAAACCAAATATCCTTTGACGCCTCCCGCGTGGCTCGCACAGCAGCGGAAACCCGCGTGGTCAACATACCGGTCACCCTCTACATCAAGGCATATGATGCCCCGGTAGACCCTGCCTTGTTGGTGGCCGCACAGGTAGTGAGCGACTTGGGCACCACAATGACCACCGTGGCCAAGCTTGGTAGGTTCTCTACGCCGAGGGCTACACTGTCCGGCCCCGCATTTGACATGACGGGTCTCTTGGCAGACCTACGCGAGTTCACGGTGATTGTTGAGGGATTTGGTGGGGCGTCTGCATCACGTCCCCGCATCCAGCTTGGTACATCGGGCGGCGTGGTGACAACAGGGTATGACCATTCCTGCCACCAGCTCTCGCCCGGGGGTAGAGATACGGCTGACGCCGTTCTGAATGCCTCCGAGCTGATTGATCTGAAGATCCATCAACAGCTACAGGGCGGTTTGGAGATCGAAACCGGGCTAGTCGGGAAGGAGGAGTGGTCGGAACGAAACGCGCTCGCCGGGATCATGCAGTCCCCGGATGAAGTCGTCGTCCAGATAGCCGGCAGCGCCCGTCGCCTGCCGCT
>NZ_JBNDHS010000220.1:0-984 GCF_056755095.1 Rhizobium sp. SVR5-9E
AAGATCAGCAGAAACTCTTCAGCGGCCTGCGCGCCTCGGGCATCGCCATCGACCCCGCACCAGCGCAGTGAGGACCGGCAACTATAGCAGGCCGAATGGTCCCCCGGCGAAGGGGACGTCCAATCGGCGTCGGCGCAACCGCTACAAGGCCGGCAACGCGCCGCTGATTTCACCAGTCTTGGAGATCTCTTCGGCGATCTGCGCGGCGATGTCATCCTCGACGTCAAGAATGGTCTGACCGCGCAGGTCCCGATCATACTCCCTCGCCCAAACGACCGTGCCATCGGAACTCTTTACCAGGCGGGCGTGCAGATGAAGGATCATGCCGTCGACCGCAACACTTCCCTGCAAGTTGACGAGCGATCCTGCCGATCCCTCGACGGAGCGGCTTGGAGCAAGTACGACGATCCCATCCACCTTCATAAGTTGCGTAATGAGCTGGTCGACGAGGCCTTTCGCGATCTCGGCGCCCCTTGGCCCGCCGAGCGTAGCGAGCGGTTCAACAACGATTTTGACTTCCTCCCTCAATGCTGATGCCGCAGGCGCCGGCGATGTTGCTGACGGCGTGAGGTAATCCTCAAGGGGGCGGATGAGAGCAAGCACGGCGACGATTCCGAAGATCGCGGCAACACCGATCGGCAGGAGCAGACCCCGATAGGTCACCAGCCACCCATCCCTGCGTTGAAGCGCCGGAGCCTTGCAGTTTACTGGGGCAGCCCCTCTCGCGCCGGAGTCTTGTCCGCGGCTATCAAAGCTTGGAGCATAGCCGCCCTTCGGGATGGTGATCCGCACGGGATCGTTGCCACCCGATATCAGATAATATCGTTCGAGCGCGCGGCGAATGCGACCGGCCTCGATGCGAACAACGGGATCGTTCTGCGCGTCGAAAGTGGCATCACGCCCGAACACCGCCTGTGCAATCGTATAAGCCTTCAGCTGCTCGCATCGTCCTTCGAGCGCCTCTTCGACAACATATTCCAGGAA
>NZ_JBNDHS010000221.1:0-977 GCF_056755095.1 Rhizobium sp. SVR5-9E
ATCCTTTCGGGCATCCGGTTTCGCGCCGATGCCGTGGCATGGCTGGTCGGCCTCTATATCACCGCCGCTTACTGGTTCACCGCTTCCACGTCCTTCGCCAATCCGGCCGTCGCAATCGCCCGATCGCTGACGAACACATTCTCGGGCATCCGCCCGATCGATCTGCCCGGCTTCATCGTCGCGGAAATGATCGGCGCATTGCTGGCGATGATGCTCGTTGGCTGGCTGCTGATGGACGCCCGTAATTCCCAATCTCTCTCCAAGACGGAACCCACCTCATGAGCATGGACGTCACGATCTATCACAACCCCGAATGCGGCACCTCGCGCAATACGCTGGCAATGATCCGCAATGCCGGCATAGAGCCGACTGTCATCGAATATCTGCAAAATCCGCCGAGCCGCGAAGAACTCGTGAAGATGATTGCTGATGCAGGCTTGAGCGTGCGCGAGGCGATCCGCGAAAAGGGCACGCCCTATGCCGAGCTTGGCCTCGACAATCCGGAGTTGACCGACGAGCAACTGCTCGACGCCATGCTGAAGGACCCGATCTTGATTAACCGGCCCTTCGTCATCTCGCCTGTTGGTACCCGCCTTGCCCGGCCGTCGGAAGTCGTGCTCGAAATCCTGCCCGATACGCACAAAGGCCCGTTCGCCAAGGAAGACGGCGAGCAGGTTCTGGATGCGGAAGGCAAGCGACTTGTCTGAACGGGTGCCGCTTTTTGCCGTGCTTGCGCTCGGCGTCACACAGATCATCGGCTACGGCACCCTCTATTACAGTTTCAGCATTCTCGCTTCCGATATGGCCGCGCAATTCGGCTGGTCGAGCGAGTGGGTTTTCGGCGCTCTTTCGGCGGCCCTTCTGACAGGCGGCCTCACGGCGCCATGGCTCGGGGCATTGTTCGACAAGATCGGAGCCGGCCGCGTGATGGCGATCGGCTCGCTTGTCGCGGCCCTCGCTCTCATCGCCTGCGCCTT
>NZ_JBNDHS010000222.1:0-932 GCF_056755095.1 Rhizobium sp. SVR5-9E
GACTTAGAGTGCGCTCTAACCCCTAGCCTTGGAAGCGTCGTGGCGAAAGAAGACATCCATGAAGATTGGTGAACTGGCGAAACGCTCGGGGTTAACGGCCCATACCATCCGCTACTATGAGCGGATCGGGCTGCTTCCTTTTGCGGACAGGGACCAATCGGGGCTGCGTGACTACGATGCGTCAATCCTGAACTGGATCGAATTTCTCGGGCGCCTGAAGGAGACCGGGATGCCGATCCGGGAGATGTTGCGCTATGCAGCCTTGCGGGAGCGCGGCGTCGGCACGGACGCGGAGCGACGGATACTGCTGGAACAGCATCGCGAACGCGTGCGGGCCCGCCTTGCCGAATTGTCGGATTGCCTTCTCGTCCTCGACAACAAGATCGCCGGCTATGCCGGCACAACGACAAGGATGAAGGACTATGACGCAGCACCACCAGAACGCCGACGAAAGCCGGTTGGAGCACGGCGGGCCAACGCTCGCTGAAGGTAACGAAAGCGGCCGCAATGCCAGCACTGCGATGAAGACACGTAAACTCGGCCCTCATCTCACCGTTTCGGCAGTCGGGCTCGGCTGCATGGGCATGAGCCACGCCTACGGTGGGCAGGACGAGAAGGAGTCCGTTCGAACACTGCACCGGGCCGTCGAATGCGGTGTCACCTTCTTCGACACGGCTGAGGTCTATGGCCCCTTCGAAAACGAAATCCTGGTCGGCAAGGCGTTGAAGCCCTATCGGGACAAAGTCGTGATCGCCACGAAGTTCGGCTTCCGGATCGACGCGAGCAAGGAGGGCGTGAATGCCATGTCCGGCGTCGACAGCCGGCCGGAACACGTCCGCGAAGTGGCCGAGGCGTCGCTGAAGCGGCTCGGGGTCGAGGTGATTGACCTTTTCTACCAGCACCGCGTCGATCCGCAGGTGCCGATCGAAGAC
>NZ_JBNDHS010000223.1:0-882 GCF_056755095.1 Rhizobium sp. SVR5-9E
GCCTTGATCGGTGCCGAGATCGCCCGCATCGAAGGCCGCACGCTCGACGCCATGCGGCTCTACGAACAGGCCATCCGCTCGGCCCGCGCAAACGGCTTTGTCCACAACGAAGCGCTCGCCCATGAATTGGCTGCGCGCTTCTACGCAGTTCATGACTTCGAGGATATCTCCCAGCTGTATCTACGGAATTCCCGGTATGAATACGTGCGCTGGGGAGCAATTGGCAAGGTACGCCAACTGGATCAACTCTACCCTCAACTCGCGGAGCCACAGGCCGTTTCACTTCCGACGAGTACGATCGGGACACCCGTCGAACAGCTCGATCTCGCGACGGTGATCAAGGTATCGCAAGCGATATCGGGTGAGATCGTGCTGGAGAAGCTGATTGATACGCTGATGCGCACGGCTCTCGAAAACGCTGGAGCGGGGCGTGGCCTGCTGATCTTTCCGAGAGGAGGCGAGCTCCGGGTCGAGGCCGAGGCGGAAACGACCGGCGGCGATGTCGCCGTCCATCTCCGCCCCGAACCGAGCACGGCCCCCATGCCGGGAGCAATCGCCAATTTCGTCGCCCGGACCGGCGAACCCGTAATCCTCGACGATGCGGCAGCGGAAAACGACTTCAATGATGCGTACATTCGCGACAACAAGCCCCGCTCGGTGCTTTGCCTGCCGCTGATCAAGCAAGGCCGGATGGTTGCGCTGCTCTATCTCGAGAACAATCTAGCGCCGCGCGTCTTTACGCCGGCCCGCATGGCGGTCCTCAAGCTGCTTGCGTCGGAGGCGGCGATTTCGTTGGAAAATAGCCGCCTTTATCGTGACCTCGAGGAGCGCGAGGCCAAGATCCGGCGCCTGGTCGATGCCAATATCATCGGGATTTTGATC
>NZ_JBNDHS010000224.1:0-881 GCF_056755095.1 Rhizobium sp. SVR5-9E
TCGTAGACGCCGGCCGGACAGTAGCGGGTCGAGGGACCGGCATAGACGCCGTATTCGGACGATTTCTGCAGCGCCATATCCTTGACCTGCAGGTGCACCGGCTGGTCTTCCTCGTGGTTGGTGTTCGATAGGAACACCGAAGAGAGACGGTCGAAGGTCAGAACGCCGTCCGGCTTGGGATAGGCGATCGGCTTGTGTTGCGCGGCGGGCTCCAGGGAAGCCGCATCGGTCTTGCCGTGCTTCAGCGTTCCAAACAAAGAGAAGCCGAAGAGCTGGTTGGTCCACATGTCGAAGCCGCCAAGCGCCACGCCGATTGCGGTGCCGAACTTCGACCACAGCGGCTTGACGTTGCGCACCCTCTTCAGGTCCTTGCCGATGTCGCTGGCACGCCAGTCGGTCTCGATCTCGACGACCTCGTCATTGGCGCGGCCCGCCGCGATCGCAGCAGCGATCCTGTCGGCCGCCAGCATGCCCGAGAGCACCGCATTATGGCTGCCCTTGATGCGCGGCACGTTGACGAAACCGGCCGAACATCCGATCAACGCTCCGCCCGGGAAGGAGAGCTTCGGCACCGACTGGTATCCGCCCTCGGTAATGGCGCGGGCGCCGTAGGAGAGCCGCTTGCCGCCCTCGAAGGTGGTGCGGATTGCCGGATGCGTCTTGAAGCGCTGGAACTCCTCGAACGGATAGAGATAGGGGTTCTTGTAGTTCAGGTGGACGACGAAGCCGACGGCAACGAGGTTGTCTTCCAGATGATAGAGGAACGAGCCGCCGCCGGTCTTGAAGCCGAGCGGCCAGCCGAAGGAATGCTGCACGAGGCCCGGTTTGTGGTTCTCGGGCTTCACCTCCCAGAGCTCCTTGAGGCCAATGCCGAATTTTTG
>NZ_JBNDHS010000225.1:0-859 GCF_056755095.1 Rhizobium sp. SVR5-9E
ATAGCCGTTCTGCATCGGCTTTCCGGGCGCGATGTAGTGCCACTCGACCTTGTGATCCTTCGACCAGGCGAGGATGGCATTCGATGTGAGTTCGGTGCCGTTGTCGGAGACAATGATTCCGGGCTTGCCGCGTCGTTCGATCAGCGTCGTCAGCTCCCGTGCGACGCGGCGGCCGGAGATCGAGGTGTCCGGGATTGCTGCCAGGCATTCGCGCGTCACATCATCGACGATGTTGAGCACGCGAAATCTCCTTCCGCAGGCGAACTGGTCGTGGACGAAATCCAGCGACCATCGGGCATTGGCCTTCGCTTCGACCAGAAGCGGCGCACGCGTGCCGACAGCACGGCGTCTGGCTTTGCGCTTGCGGACAGAAAGCCCTTCCTCCCGATACAGCCGATAGATGCGATTAACGCCGGACGGCTCTCCGTCCCGCCGAAGCAGGACGAACAGCCGCCGGTAACCGAAACGCCGACGCTCGTTGGCAAGGTCACGCAGCCTTGCTCGCAACTCGGTCTCCGGCGGTCGGTTCGACTGGTAGCGGATCGTCTTGCGATCGGCGGATATGATCTGGCAGGCCCGCCGTTCCGAAAGACCCATCACAGTCTTCAGATGCGCGACGGCGTCACGCTTGGCGGCGGGCCCTACCATTTTTTTGCAAGAAGCTCGCGAAGCGCGGCTGAATCCAGCATCTGCTCGGCCAGCAGCTTCTTCAGCCTCGCGTTCTCGTCCTCAAGCGCCTTCAGCCGCTTCGCCTCGGAGACTTCCATACCGCCGTATTTGGCTTTCCAGTTGTAAAACGTCGCTTCCGAAATTCCGTGCTTGCGGCAGAGGTCGGCTGCCTTCGCACCAGCCTCCTGCT
>NZ_JBNDHS010000226.1:0-858 GCF_056755095.1 Rhizobium sp. SVR5-9E
TGTATGTGTCGTTCGCACGGCCACCCCGCAGCGTATCCGCCCCAGCACCGCCATCAAGCGTATTCGCAGCCAGGAGAGAGCCCGCGATGATGTTGTTCAATGCATTGCCCGTACCGGTAAACGCGGCAGTTCCAGTGTAGGTCAGGTTTTCGATATTCGCCTTGGATGCAAGAGAGTAGGCGGCCAGTGCCGTCTTGACGGTATCGGTGCCCTCGTCGGCATTTTCTGTCAGGACGTCGGCGGCGTTGTCGACGATGTAGGTATCGTCGCCCGTGCCGCCGATCAGGATGTCGGCGCCAGCCTTGCCGTCCAGCGTATCGTCACCGTCGCTACCCGATAGCGTATCGGCAGCGGCACCACCGGCGATCGTATTGTTCAGGGCGTTTCCAGTGCCTGCAAATGCCACCTTGCCGGTGTAGGTCAGGTTCTCGGTATTGGCGGCAAGCGTATAGCTTGCCAACGCCGTCCGAACCGTGTCGGTGCCCTCCCCGTCATTCTCGACAATCACGTCGGAAGCGCTATCGGCGACATAGATGTCGTTGCCGGTCCCGCCGATCAGCGTGTCGGCTCCCGCCCCACCGTTCAGCGTGTCGTCGCCATTGCCGCCGGTGATCGTGTTGGCGAGCGCATTGCCGGTGCCTGTAAAATTGCCGGTTCCGGTATAAATGAGATTCTCGACATTGGCGGCAAGCGTCAGCGCCGCAAGCCCGGTATTCACTGTGTCGTTACCTTCGCCAACCACTTCCGTCACCACGTCGGTGGCGGTGTCGACGATGTAAATGTCGTCGCCCGTGCCGCCGAGCATGGTATCACCGCCAGCCCCGCCATCCAGCGTGTCGTTGCCGGCAGCACCGGTGA
>NZ_JBNDHS010000227.1:0-821 GCF_056755095.1 Rhizobium sp. SVR5-9E
GGGAATGACGTCGTATCGCCTGCTATGTCTTGTCCGCGGCGTTGCCTCTTCGGACATCCAGTGACTAAAGCTCGGCCAGAGGTCATGGAGGTATCTGTCCACCATAAACCCGCCTTTGATAAGATCAGGTCGAGCGACCGTTCGAATAGCCTGGAACTGATTACCATCCGCATCTGCACGGATGCTGTCCTCGAATTCTTGTATCCATTCTGGTTCAAACGTCTTGAGTCGTTTCCCGGTCGGGTCAACGGGAACAGTCCTTACGTCGACAACGATGCGGGGCGACCGTACATCGGTCACATCGATGTGGAAGTCCTCGGCTGTAAGGTGCCGGCCATAGTCTCCGAGCGCGAGTTGAAGTGCCTTGATGACCGAGGTTTTTCCGGAATTGTTCGTGCCGATCAAAACGGTGACCGGCGGGAGTTCAACCTCGATGTTCTGTAAACCCCTAAGTCCCGCGACACGCAGAGTATCAACACGAATCGGCACGTACCCTCCTACAGCAAGCCGTATGAAGTTTAAGCGACGGGGCGCCGAAAAGCGATAATTTTGAAAACTGGACGGCGACCGCACGTTTAGCGCATGTCTCTCTTATGATGCCCCGTTAGAGGTTTTGACGCCAAAGGGTGGTGGTCCGAACGATCACGTTCACGCATTGGCAACATCCCCTTATGGTCTTCGCGGCTCTTTATTCGTCCGATCTGCCGGTCGCGCTTTACTTTGAGACCTCAAGACCTTGCAACCACGCTAAGACCTCAGCCTCTCCCACAATGGTCAAATGCGTACGCGCTCTCGACAAAGCTACGTAGGCCAGCTCACGC
>NZ_JBNDHS010000228.1:0-774 GCF_056755095.1 Rhizobium sp. SVR5-9E
TCGGCAAAATGAAATTCAAAGTGGCGAACTGGCGGGAGTATGAAGCGGATCTTCGCCGTCGCGGCAGCTTAACCCTGTGGTTGACGCCGGAGGCGCTGTCGCCACCCGATATGAGATAATATCGTTCGAGCGCGCGGCGAATGCGACCGGCCTCGATGCGAACAACAGGATCGTTCTGCGCGTCGAAAGTGGCATCACGCCCGAAGACCGCCTGTGCAATCGTATAAGCCTTCAGCTGCTCGCATCGTCCTTCGAGCGCCTCTTCGACAACATATTCCAGGAAGCGGCGTCCGCGTTCGGGAGCCTGGAATTCCGAACTGGCAAGTATGCGGGCAAGTTGCTCGCGCACTCTTCCGGGGCCTGCCTCGCCGTCTCCTTCGTCTTTCGACGCCATCGAAACCTCCTGCGACACTCACCAAGAGGGCAACCCGCTTTATACACCTATCCGTGATTTCGAGCTTCCGTAGCAGTACGTAAGGGCTTCTTCGAATAGGCGCGCTTGCGGCAATTCGGTATCTTACGACGTGTACGGGGGGCAGCCCAAATGTTTCAAAGCCATATCGTCGGGAAGCAAACGTCTCCGGCATTCCCCGGTCGCTACACGGTCGTGCCCGCGACGTCGAAAGATCAGACCATCCGACTTAAAGCCGATCAGATCATCTATAGTGAAGGCGAACATGCGCTGGCGATCTACCAAGTCGAAGCCGGAGCCGTCCGGATCTATCGGCTGATGGCTAACGGGCACAGACACATTTTGTCCTTCTGCAGCAAAGG
>NZ_JBNDHS010000229.1:0-771 GCF_056755095.1 Rhizobium sp. SVR5-9E
AATGATTTCATCGCACGCACTGCAAGCGAACGAAGTCTCAACGTGCAACAGATCTGCCTTTCAGCCGCCAACCGTGGCGGGGCTGATATCTCCGCCTCGGCAATGGAGCATGCCACAGAACTATTCCTGAAAGAAATGGCGTATCAGCTTTGTGACGGGTATTCCATCAATACTGGGTACTTTACGGCAAGCACGACCATTCGTGGGGTATTCGACAGCCCTTCGGAGACTTTTAATAAAGATAAGCACAGCATTATTTTCCAGTTTAACCAGGGAGAAAAGCTACGTGCTGAGATTCCCAATATTGAGGTCGAAATCCTGGGCGTGGCAGAAGCTTCTTCAGTAATTCTCCAGGTGACGGATGTAAAAAGTGGTTCAGTCAATGATCTTATCACGCCCGGCAGAAACCTCAAGATTGCCGGAAGCAAGATCAAAGTAGCAGGTAATGATCCTTTTATCGGGGTATTCTTTGTGAACACTACGTCCGGTGTCAGAACGGCGGTAGAAGAAAGTGACATCGTAACCAATAATCCTTCGGAGTTAATTGTGGTGATTCCTGCATTACCGGCAGGAACCTACAATCTGGAAGTGGTAACGCAGTATAGCAGCGGGGCTTTATTGAAAGATACAAGGACAGCTACGCTCGATAAAATACTGACGGTAGCGTAAGTTGTCGGTATCTATTTTCCGAGAGACGCTTTCGTCGCCCGACGCAAGGGTCTCTCATCGGACGTGATAAGACGGTTATCTCGAGCGTGATAAGGTGTTCTC
>NZ_JBNDHS010000230.1:0-769 GCF_056755095.1 Rhizobium sp. SVR5-9E
GACGCGGTGCTCGCCGCCGAAACCTCTTCGACTGCCCTGCCCTCGCGCTTGGCCTTCTGCTCGTCGAGGAAGGTGATGCGCTGGGTCGCAACGCGGCCGGGCAGGACGATGTTGACGGTCACGCCGTCCCGGCCGACTTCACCGGCCAAGGTCTTCGACCATCCAAGAAGCGACATGCGCAGGGAATTCGAAAGGCCGAGGTTGGGGATCGGCGCGACCACACCCGAGGAAGTCGAGGTAATGATGCGGCCCCACTTCTTCTCCCGCATCTTCGGCAGCACCGCGTCGCTGATCGCGATCACCGACAGCACCATGCTGTCGAAATACTTACGCCAGCTTTCGACGCTCTGGCCGGACACCAGCGTCGGCGGCGGGCCGCCGGTGATGTTGACCAGCACGTCGACCGAACCCAGCTGCTGTTCAATGGCGGCAAGATTGGGTTCGATGGCGCCAAGGTTGGCCAGATCCCATTCGAGCGCCATTGCCGATCCGCCGTTCGTGCCGATGTCGGCAACGGTCTTTTCCGCCGCTTCCTTGTTGATATCGGCAACGGCGACCAGCGCCTGCTCCCCGGCAAGCGTCTTTGCGATCGCCCCGCCAAGGCCGCCGCCGGCTCCCAGCACGAGGGCCGTCTTGCCCTTCAATCCAAGATCCATGGTCTATTTCCTTTCGGTTGTTCTTCAGTTCGTACCAGGCGTATCGCCTCAGCCGGCCATCCATCCGCCGTCGACCATCAGGTTGACGCCGGTGATGTAGCTCGCCATGTCGC
>NZ_JBNDHS010000231.1:0-719 GCF_056755095.1 Rhizobium sp. SVR5-9E
TACCCACGAAGGCGCATGGTCCGGCCTCCAGCAGTCATCATTACGGGCGCTGCTGTTTGAGGGCCGCCAGACCCTAGCCCTGACCGAAAGGAGGACATCATGTCTTCCGAAGTTTCCACCCAAAATCTGACTGACGACAACATGAACATGCTGTATGGCGTTTTGAACGATGCCGGCTATACGGACGATATTACACAGCCCCGGCGCTTTAACCTCGCAACCAAGCTGATGATCCGCCTCTTTCGAGAGGGAATGACGGCTCCCGCCGACCTTACCATCCAGCTTGATCGACACTTTGGCAAGCCTAACAAAGAGGCCGCCGCGTTGGCCGCCGCGCTTCCTCGCTTTGCAGTCCAAGGTCTTCCGGCAGAACTCCGTCGTACGGTACTGCGGCGCGAGGGTAGTTCCACAATCCCGGAGGAAAGCAAAACAAGCCACTGGCAGGCCAGACATTCGGGGTCGCTGGCGCCCAGGACTGGCAAGTACCTAGGGGACAACCCCTACAATCCCAAGAATGATCCTGTGCACTTCACGCTTTGGAGAAAGGCCTACTTCAAAGCACAGAACCAGATCGATCGTTTCAAGCACGAAGACGGTGGATATCTGTGATCAGAGGCCGCCAGCCGGTTACGATGATCGACGACTGGCGACCGCTCCCCTATTGGACCGCCGCGGCGCTATCAGGCGACAACTGGAATGCCGGTCAGTCGAGGAGATCG
>NZ_JBNDHS010000232.1:0-688 GCF_056755095.1 Rhizobium sp. SVR5-9E
GCCGGTCGCGTCGTAGAATTTGCCGCGCGTGCCGACGTCGACGATCTCGGCGGCGGTGATCTGCACATGGTCGATATAGCGGCTGTTCCACAGCGACTCGATGATCATGTTGGCGAAGCGCGCCGTCAGAATGTTCTGTACGGTTTCCTTGCCGAGGAAATGATCGAGCCGGTAGACTTGGCTTTCCGCGACCTTGCACAGGATCTGCGCGTTCAGCGCCTTCGCCGAGGCGAGGTCGGTTCCGAACGGCTTCTCGATGGCGATGCGGCGGAAGGCACTTTCACCCTCATCGGTAAGCCCGTGTTCCGCGAGCTTCTCGATAATCGGGCCAAAGAAAGCCGGCGGCACGGCGAGATAGAAAGCCGCATTGCCGCTCAGCCGCCTGCGGATTTCCAGATAGACGTCGTCCCCGGTGAAATCGCCCGAAAAATAGCTGATCCGCTGCCTCAGCCCTTTCCAGGCCGCATCCGTGGCGAGTGGTTCACCGTCGCCAAGGCCAGACAGAAAATCGTCCAGCCGGTCGCGAAGCATCTCGTCGCCGCCCGGTTCCACGGCGACACCGAGGATCTGCAGGTCGTCACCGATCATGCCGCCGCGCGTGAGATTGATGAGGGCAGGAATGAGGAGCCGGCGCGTCAGATCGCCGGTCGCACCGAAGATGACGAGAGTCGTAGGCGGTGTAGGCTGA
>NZ_JBNDHS010000234.1:0-655 GCF_056755095.1 Rhizobium sp. SVR5-9E
GCACGCACCACCACAAAGCGGCCGTCCGGCGTCTCAAGGAACGGCTCGCCCTGCGTCAAGAGCCGCCTCCGTCCATCGCTGGGGCGACTTTTCGCAACCGAAAGAAATACCTCCGATCATCTCCCTCGACGACCATCATCCCGGCGACTTCGCTGTGGTCGACGCGCCTGAAAAAGTCGGTGATCGGCTGGCGGTCGTAGACCATCGCGGCGGTTTCCGCGCCGTCGATCATTCGAAGGGCGAGCATCGCCGTGGTGCCGCGGGCGCGGAAGATCTTCTGAAGGTACGAGAACCAATTCCGGGCGACGGAGGTCCGGCCGAAGGAGGCCAAGCGGATCACTGTCGCGATGGGGAAGAAGGACGGTTCGATCGGAACCAGCCGGCCCGGCCGCCACTGGAAGAGCAGGGCGTCTGCCTTCAAGTCGGGGTGGAACCGCTTGCCGAACCATTGAAGGTTCTCCAGCACGCCGTCGAGCGGGTGATCAGCCGCGATCCCTTCGCCGCGCCAGAGGCCCACCATCTCTTCCGGGAGCACGGGATCGAGCGTCTGAAACCACTTGCGTCTGGCCTTCTGCAGATCTGAAATCATTCCGTACCTCCGGTCCGGTAATGAGGACAGATCACGAGAGTTCCGGAACGATGATAACGAAGAAGG
>NZ_JBNDHS010000235.1:0-643 GCF_056755095.1 Rhizobium sp. SVR5-9E
CTCTTTGTGCCGCGGGACCTCTCGCTTGAAACCGCGGCCACGCTTGGCTCGGCAGAATTCTCCACGTTGAGCACCGGCCTGGGACGATTGTTCTCCGACTACCTTGTCGATGTGGCCAACCGTTTGCCGATGCTCACCCAGGCCGATCTGCCTGGACTCGTGGCAGCCACACGCGCGATGATCCTTGCATGCGTGTCGCCATCGGCCGACCATATCGAAGCGGCAGAAGGGCCGATCGCCAATGTCCTTCTCGAAAGGGCGCGACAGCTGGTGCGGAACCGGTTGCTCGATCCGAAACTTGGGTCTGAGTTGGTGCGGCGGGAGCTCGGTATCTCGCGCACGCGGCTTTACAACCTGTTCGAGCCCTTTGGCGGGGTGATGCACTATATTCAGCACCGCCGGCTGCTCAGTGCCTATGCAGCGCTCGCAGATCCAAAGGATCGGCGCCTGATATTCCAGATCGCAGAAGAATGCGGTTTCAGCGACGGCGCGGAGTTTAGCCGCGCGTTCAAGCGAGCGTTCGGCGACAGCCCGAGCGAGGTGAGGAACCGAGGCGGAGGCGGCATCCCAATTCGGCTGGACCTTGAGGATTGCCCGTCAGAAGAGCGGCTGGGCGTGCTTTTGCGCCGCTTGCAGGGATAGC
>NZ_JBNDHS010000236.1:0-639 GCF_056755095.1 Rhizobium sp. SVR5-9E
TAGTGATAGCCTGTAAATAAGTGGTAGCATCAATACCCTGTGCTGCCAGCCATTCTTTTTCTTCCTCAGCGTTTAATTGATCTACGAGGAAAGCAGGTATCGTATAATCTGCGCTCAGGAATACATCAATGGCATTGAGAGACTGCGCTCCCCAGGTATCCATATCTATTCCGGTAAACGTCTGTACTTCTCCTTTGCTGCAATCCAGACCCTGGCCTGTTATATATTTGCATATAGGTACTCCGCTTTTAGAAACAAGACTTGTAGCAAATGGTTTAGGAGCATAGAATACGGCATTCAGTAAACTGTAAGTATAAATGTTGATACGGTATTGGGCAAACTGTGTTTCAGTAAGTTGTTGTTGTAACGCAGTGTCGAACAGATCCCTGCTTTCATACAGAGTACCCAACAAAGTGCTGATGGCTGTGGTAACGTCTGCCGGTACACCATCTGCTGTCAGTTGGGAAATGGATTCTGCAGTCAGCTGATAAGTGCCTGCCTGGTTCACCTGCCAGTAAATACCCTGTCCGGATCTCAAGCCCATTCGTACAACAAACACTGCCTGATTATTCACACCACCTGCTGTGGCTGCATTGGTACCAATGGCAATTTTCAGTTCATAATTACCAACGCTTAAGA
>NZ_JBNDHS010000237.1:0-636 GCF_056755095.1 Rhizobium sp. SVR5-9E
CGGCGCCACCAACACCTCCGAGGGCGATGCCAATATCTCCTGGCTGCTCGATCTCTTCGGCCAGTACCGCCGTTCGAAGGAAAGCGCGCTTGCCTCGCTCGATTCGGCCTATGCCACCGCCGACGTCGCCCGCCTCGCCTTCCTGCAGGATCTCATCTCCTCCTATATCGACGCCCGCTTCTTCCAGGAGCGCCTCGCGCTGTCGAAGGACAACCTGCGCTCGCGCCAGGAAACCTACGAGCTCACCCAGTTCCAGCTGGAAGCCGGTGCCGCCTCGCGCCTCGATGTCGTCCAGGCCGAGGGCCTGGTGCAGTCGACGCAGGCCGAAATCCCCGGGCTCGAAACCAACTTCCGTGTCGCCGCCCATCACATCGCCACGCTGCTCGGCCTGCCGGCCCCGGCGCTGCTGAGCGAACTGCAGAAGGGTGCTGCCCAGCCGATCTACCGCGCCGGCATCATCTCCGGCATTCCGGCCGACCTGATCCGCAACCGTCCCGACATCCGCCGGGCCGAGCGCGATCTCGCCGCCGCCACCGCCAATATCGGCGTCGCCCAGTCGCAGCTTTATCCGACGATCGCGCTCTCCGGCTCGATCTCGCCGTCCTGGGTCAACCCGGCCGGCGGCAAGGGCGGCGG
>NZ_JBNDHS010000238.1:0-597 GCF_056755095.1 Rhizobium sp. SVR5-9E
CCTCGGCGTGGTCTCCGTGGCGCGCGATCCGCATGGACAGGTCCAGCTTCACGTCCGACGCCATGGCAACCATGGACCTCGAACATATAATGTTGGAAGCTTCGTTTGTTCAAGATCTGGTTGCAGATTTTTCACTGATAAAGCAGAAACTTGCTTCATGTCCTTCGGATAGGGAGTTATTTGCTCCCCCGGGTTGTGATTTTCTTCTACAGTTTTGCAAGTCGGCTGCGTGACCAGATCGATCCAGCAGCGCCGCGTCTGCGGCGCAAAAAGAGTCTTTCGCGCTCAAGGACTTGAGCGCGCTGGATGCCGGATCAAGTCCGGCATGACGGCAGAAGGGGGCCAGCGCCGAGAAATCAGCGGCCCGGCCGGCCGGTCTTCCCCTTCGTCCGGCCCTTGCGCTTCTGGTCCACCGGGTCCTCGTAGGAGCCGACGCCGGTCTTGCCGCGGACGAGGGGGCGGGGGTCGTCTGGCTGCGCCGTCCTTAAGCTCCTGCTGGCGTCGTCGCTGACGGGGTCCCCGGCGTGTTCCGGCTGGCCTTCCAAGAGCGGCGAGAAGCTGTCTCTTATACACATCTGACGCTGCCGACGACTAGTC
>NZ_JBNDHS010000239.1:0-617 GCF_056755095.1 Rhizobium sp. SVR5-9E
CGTAGTCTCGTGGGCTCGGAGATGTGTATAAGAGACAGGTCCGTAGGCGGATGCGTAAGTCAGTGGTGAAATCTCACAGCTTAACTGTGAAACTGCCATTGATACTGCGTGTCTTGAGTAAGGTAGAAGTGGCTGGAATAAGTAGTGTAGCGGTGAAATGCATAGATATTACTTAGAACACCAATTGCGAAGGCAGGTCACTATGTCTTAACTGACGCTGATGGACGAAAGCGTGGGGAGCGAACAGGATTAGATACCCTGGTAGTCCACGCCGTAAACGATGCTAACTCGTTTTTGGGCTTTCGGGTTCAGAGACTAAGCGAAAGTGATAAGTTAGCCACCTGGGGAGTACGTTCGCAAGAATGAAACTCAAAGGAATTGACGGGGGCCCGCACAAGCGGTGGATTATGTGGTTTAATTCGATGATACGCGAGGAACCTTACCAAGGCTTAAATGGGAATTGACAGACGCAGAAATGTGTTTTTCTTCGGACAATTTTCAAGGTGCTGCATGGTTGTCGTCAGCTCGTGCCGTGAGGTGTTAGGTTAAGTCCTGCAACGAGCGCAACCCCTGTTACTAGTTGCTACCATTAAGTCTGTCTCTTATACACATCTCCG
>NZ_JBNDHS010000240.1:0-598 GCF_056755095.1 Rhizobium sp. SVR5-9E
AGTGGAACGTTTGACAATAATCCAGCAATCGGAACGTCGCCCCCTCCGACTGCGACCGCCCGCGACCCGACCCCTACGGGAAACGGTGGCGGACCGACACAGGTCACGACCCCAAGCGGCAACGAGAAATGACGCTTTCCGGTGAGACGATCGAAGCAGAGGCCGCGGCGCGGAAGAGATTTGCCGACCCCGTACCCATGTTCGACTGGCTGAGAAGAGAGTTTGACTACGGGGGGAACCCCAAAGTTGATGTTCAAGGTTATTCATGTGGCGATCACCGGGGGCGAGCTTTTTGAGAAGGTCCGTCAGCGCCTCTTCGCTATCGATCGGCCTTGCAACTTCGGCCATGGCTCAGGCCAGCGGCGGCTCTGGTGGAACTGGTGGTTCTGGTGGACAAGTGGCTCTGGCCAGTCCGGCGGCGCGTCAGGTTCCGGTAGCGGATCTGGCAGCATGTCCGGTAGCGGCTCCGGTACTTCCTCCCCCGGCACGAGCACCGAGAAAGACAAGGACTCCCAGGGCAAGCAAGATTCTTCCGACTGCGTTCAGGGCCAAGTCAAAGATGCCGCCGGCAATTGCCAGTAAAATCTGGCTCAACGAA
>NZ_JBNDHS010000241.1:0-585 GCF_056755095.1 Rhizobium sp. SVR5-9E
TAGCCGCCAAGCACAGCACCTAGCCGCGGCAGCCGCTCTCCAACCAACGCCGTGGTATGCGACAGGGCTCGCCATTTTGGAACCTTTTGGACGAGCCCTGGTCGTACGCCTTTCCATTTTCCCCTCTGCGTCCTACAAATTCATATAGCGAGGTTGGGTGCGTCTTCGATGATCCAAACGCGAAGATCTTCAGACCAGATACCGATGCAGGACGAGGACGTGGCGATGTGTCAGCGCGTCTTTGATCAGGTGTGTGAGGCAAAGCACGTTACCAGTGGGGAGACGCGCGACGAGCTCGCCACGCAGATCATCCACTTCTACCAGCATGGAGTAAGGAATGAAGATATTCTACGGCGTCTTATGGGCGGCCCCTAGCTCCGTTGTCTGCCTCCACCATGTCGCGAGGGTTTTCCGAGATCCTCCCTTGCGGCAGACTGTGCGAGGGCTCGCCATTTGGCAAGATTTGGACGAGCTCTCGCATAGCCGCTAAGGCCGGACGATCGCCGTTCGCCACAAGGTCTTGTTCGCTCGCTCCTGAGCATCATCGAGCTTGCTGCTCAACACCTCGACGCAGGTCGCGACCTT
>NZ_JBNDHS010000242.1:0-583 GCF_056755095.1 Rhizobium sp. SVR5-9E
CGCCGACCGCTGCGACGGCTTCGCCATGGTTAGTCACGGCCAGGCAATCGGCGTGAGCGCCGCGATAAATTCAGCGACCGATGGCGGCTCCATCGTTCCCGCTGCAATAGCCGACTGCATGGAGGACATCTCTGCGAAGACCACATCCTGCGATGCCTCGTAACGCCTGCGCCTCTGCCGTGTATTGCTAGTCGGAACTGTTCCGCCAGGTGAAGATCGTCAAGCGGCTGTCGTATTGTCGCTCCTGCGCCACCTCGTCGAGATGAGCATCGAACACCGCCTTGTAAAGATCGAGCGTCGGAGCCGCGCCGGCGACACGGGCATTCCCGAAAATCCTTCATGCCATGGTCTACATTCTTGTTGTTGAGGGTTTTGATAAGCCAACGCATCGAGGTGCCGGAAGGCTGACCACTGATCGAGACGACGCCGTTCAGATTGGTAGAGAGCGCCAAGGTGACCGCCGCCGCAGGTCGTGCCGCCGTCGCGTATGACTTCCGCCGTGACGTCGGTGTTGATCGTGATTGAATCGACTTCCACAAGCTGAACCGCAATGCGGGCTGTGGATGGTGCGCTAGCCGCCGTG
>NZ_JBNDHS010000243.1:0-552 GCF_056755095.1 Rhizobium sp. SVR5-9E
GGTATTAGCACAAGTTTCCCTGCGTTATTCCGTAGTAAAGGGTACGTTCCCACGCGTTACTCACCCGTCTGCCGCTCCCCTTGCGGGGCGCTCGACTTGCATGTGTTAAGCCTGCCGCCAGCGTTCGTTCTGAGCCAGGATCAAACTCTCATGTTGAGAATTCAATCATTGGCATTTACGTCACGTTCTGAATCGACGAGAACTTCACACCTGTTTTCTAAACAGTCAGCCGAAACCAACCGTCAAAAACCAGTGTAACTTCTCTTGATAAACGTGACCGCCAAAGTCTCTTTCAAAGAACCGGAATTCCTTCCGGTCCCGCAAGCTCCGCCGCCCACGTTTCTCTTTCTTCTCATCTTCAATTGTCAAATAACAGACCAGTCATCCCGGTCGAATAAAGTTCCACAAAGTCCAAAGCACCTAAGCCTCAAACCATCAATCAGCAATCCAGCCAATCCGGAAACCCTAGAGCGAGAAACTTCGTCGCCAGCAGCGCCGCCGCCCTCGTTCAGTGACGCGGCTTATAAGTCCTTCCCTCAGACATAGTCAACA
>NZ_JBNDHS010000244.1:0-544 GCF_056755095.1 Rhizobium sp. SVR5-9E
GCTGAATGCGTAAGTGACAAAGATCGTCATGATCGCCGCAGAAACAGATCTTCGTCACCGCGTGAGCCGGAATACGGCGCAGATCGATAAGCTGATAGCGGAAACCACTGTAGACATGGGCGTGCAGCAATGCCGGAATGTCATGCCCGGTAAACCAGCCGTTATCGTTAAAGACATGAACGCTGGCCCGGGTGTCCCAGGTGCTGTGCAGGACGATATCTGCCACTTCCGGGTTGAGATCCTGACGGTGGAGAACATCGCCTTCGACAGAGTGAATGCGCGTCCCGTTGCCGGTAATAAGAAAAGCATCCAGGGAAAATGCCCCCAGCAAATGGCGCATCTCCAGCACATGACGGCCGGTGGCAAACGTCAGGGTGACATTACGTTCATGCAGGCGCTTCAGGGTACTCAGGGTTTTCTCACCCAGACGGTGATCCGGCATTAACAACGTACCGTCCATATCAAACGCAGCGAGACGAGCCATGATTACTCCTGAAATGTGATGCGGTTAACTTGTGCATCAGTATTGCGTGAGATATACGGA
>NZ_JBNDHS010000245.1:0-542 GCF_056755095.1 Rhizobium sp. SVR5-9E
GGTGCTGAAGGAGCAGGAGGCTGGCGCGAAGGCGGTGGACCTGTGCCGGAAGCACGGGATTTCAGAAGCCACGTTTTATAATTGGAAAGCCAAATACGGGGGCATGGAGGTGTCCGAGGCGAAGCGGCTGAAGGCGCTTGAGGACGAGAACGCCAGGCTGAAGAAGCTGCTCGCCGAACAGATGCTTGATGCAGCCGCACTGCGCGAGCTTCTATCAAAAAAATGGTAGGGCCCGCCGCCAAGCGTGAAGCCGTCATGCACCTGAAGACCGTCATGGGTCTTTCGGAGCGGCGGGCCTGCCTGATCATATCTGCCGATCGCAAGACGGTGCGTTATCAGTCGTGTCGACCGCCGGAGGTTGAATTGCGAGCGAAGCTCCGCGAGTTGGCTAATGAGCGACGGCGCTTCGGTTACAGGCGGCTGTTCATCCTGCTTCGGCGGGAAGGAGAGCTGTCCGGCGCCAATCGCATCTATCGGCTGTATCGCGAGGAAGGGCTTTCTGTTCGCAAACGGAAAGCCAGACGGCGTGCTGTCGGCACGCG
>NZ_JBNDHS010000246.1:0-521 GCF_056755095.1 Rhizobium sp. SVR5-9E
GTCGAAGCCGGAGCCGTCCGGATCTATCGGCTGATGGCTAACGGGCACAGACACATTTTGTCCTTCTGCAGCAAAGGCGAGTGGTTCGGGCTCGAAAAGGGACAGGTTCGAACCGATTTCGCGGAAGCGGTCTGCGAAACACGCATACGGCCGCTTCCTGCCAACCAAGATGCGGTCGTCCCAATGGATCTCCTGAATATCGCCCTGACAAATCTTGCGAAAGCCCAGGAGAAACAACTCGTCATGACAGAACAAAGCGCGTTGAAACGCGTTGCGGCCTTCGTTCAGGAGATGGCCGAACGTCATCCCGGAGAACCTGAATTTGACATGATGATCTCTCGCAGTGACATCGCCGACTATCTTGGACTGACAATCGAAACCGTCGCCCGTTCCTTCACCAAGCTTCGCGAAAGACGTATCGTTCGCCTTAACGGGAAACTGCAGCGATCGGTCCGGCTACTGGACCGGGACGCGCTAGTAGCACTCACGAACTAAGGGCCGAAGCGCAATGAGATCCGGAG
>NZ_JBNDHS010000247.1:0-483 GCF_056755095.1 Rhizobium sp. SVR5-9E
GCCTTTATCGTGACCTCGAGGAGCGCGAGGCCAAGATCCGGCGCCTGGTCGATGCCAATATCATCGGGATTTTGATCGCGACCCTGGAAGGCCGGATCCTCGATGCCAATGACGCCTTTCTCCACATGGTGGGCTACGACCGCAAGGATCTTGCAGCGGGACATATCCGCTGGACGGAGCTGACGCCCCCCGAGTGGCAATCTGTCACCCAACAGGCGGTGGCTGAGATCCGCGCGACGGGATGCTGCGACCCGTTCGAAAAGGAATATTTTCGCAAGGACGGCAGCCGGGTGCCAGTGCTGATCGCCAGGGCTGCCTTCGACGAGGCGCGCAGCGAAGCGGTCGCATTCGTGCTCGATCTCACCGAGCTCAAGCGCGCCGAAGCGGAGGCCCGCGCCAGCGAGCGGCGGTATCGCGACATGCAGATGGAGCTGGCACATGCCAACCGGGTCGCGACCATCGGGCAGCTTACCGCCTCGATCG
>NZ_JBNDHS010000248.1:0-479 GCF_056755095.1 Rhizobium sp. SVR5-9E
TTTTAATAGTGAGCAGGAAGTTTTGGGATACCCTATGCTTTTGGTATATCTCTTTGCCGTATGGATGATTTCCATCATCATTGCTTTGGTAATTGTAAAAAAATATGAGTAGTTTCGCACTGTTCTCTGTGGTTTTGCTCTATCTGGCACTTTTATTCTTTGTTGCCTATATGGCAGAGAAGAAAAAGAGTAAGCTCTGGATCAACAACCCTTACATTTACGCACTTTCCCTTGCTGTGTACTGCACTGCCTGGACGTATTATGGAAGCATCGGCGTGGCCGCAACCAGCGGGCTTAATTATCTACCGATTTATATAGGACCCATCATCGTTATTCCTTCCTGGATCTACATCAATACCCGAATTGTAAGAATTTCCAGAATCAATAAGATCAGCAGCCTGGCCGATTTCATTTCACTCCGATATGGAAACAGCAGAAGCCTGAGTGCTATCATTACACTTGTCTGCCTTTTCGCGATC
>NZ_JBNDHS010000249.1:0-475 GCF_056755095.1 Rhizobium sp. SVR5-9E
AAGAAAGGTAGCGCCCCGAATCCCGACTAGAACGAAAGTGGCGTTCCGTCCCATGCGGAGCCTCATCTTCTGCGCTCACAACGATCAGGCGCCGGTATTCCGTCTCCGGTGCTCCGTAGATTCCGCCGGCCCGCTCAATGAGGCCTGGCCGGTTCGTGATCGTGCAAACACCTCGCGTGGATCGTATCAGGTGGTCACCTTCCAGGACATGTATCGCTGTGGTTACGCCAGGCCCTGCGGGTTCCCAACATCGTCGAGAGGTACTCGTGGGTCAACGCCAGGTGTGGGTTTCCGATGCGATCCTGACACATGAGCAGCCAGCGAGCTAGCCGCTGAACGATCGTCGCTCTTCCTTGGCGAGCGCCGTGCCGGCGATCTGCACCTGCAGGCTCTGCAAGTAGCGGATGAGGAGATCCTTAAGAGCCGCGCTTTCGTCAATCAGGGACTGCATGTGGCGCAGCGGCAGGCGACGGGC
>NZ_JBNDHS010000250.1:0-470 GCF_056755095.1 Rhizobium sp. SVR5-9E
GACTAGTCGTCGGCAGCGTCAGATGTGTATAAGAGACAGTCCGTACCCCATACATCGTATGTTCCCGCTGAACTGGCTTTATAAACGATCGCTACATCTGCATTAGGAACACTTGTACGAGAAGTATTAACCTTCGTAAAGGCCCAAGTCCATGCTGCGTCACCAAAGCTGGCTACCGGGTTAAAGTTTAATGTTTTCCCTAATACCATCTGGCCTGTAGATGCACGGCCTTGGCAATCATTAATATTCCAAAGAAGGTTCTTGGGATCTGTAGTAACCCTCTGGTCTTCCCACTTTGTAGTACTGGTAAGACCAGCATCCCCTCGAAGCCACACCGCTTCATTTCTTACCCCGCCTGGCGACTGCTCATAGAACGCCAGGGTCATATAGAATGAGGCCTGGTTCACCATTACAGCAGGAACCGTAAATACACGGTAAACCCTGTCTCTTATACACATCTGACGCTGCCG
>NZ_JBNDHS010000251.1:0-467 GCF_056755095.1 Rhizobium sp. SVR5-9E
GGTTTTTTTATGCAAAATGATAGCTCGGTGAATTACGGAGCAAGCCGTGAAATTTTCCAGTCAATACCACCCTCCAATTGATAAATGATTCTGTCATGCAAACGATTCGGCCTTCCCTGCCAGAATTCTATTTCGTAAGGTTTTGCGATATATCCTCCCCAGTTTTCAGGACGAGGAACTTCTTTGTTTTCAAATTGCTTTTCGAGATCTTTTAGCTTGCCTTCCAAAAATTCTCTGTCGGGAATCTCCTGGCTTTGCGGAGAAACTACAGCCCCAAGCTGACTTCCCTTCGGCCGTGAATGGAAATATCCGTCGCTAAGATTTTCTGCAACGCGCTCAAGATTTGCCTTAATAATGATCTGCCGTTCCAGGCTGGGCCAGAAAAAATGAAGGCAGGCCTTGTGCGTCTTTTCTATAGCTCTCCCTTTTCTGCTGTCGTAATTGGTATAAAAAATAAATCCTTCATA
>NZ_JBNDHS010000252.1:0-452 GCF_056755095.1 Rhizobium sp. SVR5-9E
GTGAAGGTCGTTCCCTGTGATAGGAGCAGCAGCCTTGGTGGAAACCGCAGACAGACTTAGGATTACCGCGGTGAATGCAATCGCCTTGTAGCTCATATTGCACCGATTGCCTCTTGTCACAGCCTTAGCACAGCCTGGGCAAACTATGGAATTGACCCGAGATGTGTGGGCCAAATTTCTGAGTGGCCCGATCGCAGATACGGCTGCGCGGTCAACAGAGGCAGAGCCTCCCTCCATAGGGGAAAGCTCAGTGCCGCTTAAAGGGTCCTTCTTCATTCTCGTTGCGATTCAGCCGCTCGACCAACTCCTCGGCGTCCTCTTCGGTGAGCATATCGATGACCACCCCACTCGGTTCGAGACAGCACAGAATTTGTATGTCATTCGGTTGCAACGAGCGCCAGTTTGTTCAACTTTAACATTGCTGTGTTTTTGATTGCTTCATGACAACCACT
>NZ_JBNDHS010000253.1:0-439 GCF_056755095.1 Rhizobium sp. SVR5-9E
GGATAATAATTCAGGAGGTACTGTAACTTCGTTAATTACTCATCCGGTTATTAATAATCTGACGATTATTGGTGCACAAAACGGAACTCAAGGAGCTTTATACGAAAACGGAATTCATATCAGAAGACGTGGAAGCTTGACACTTAATGATGCATTAGTTACCGGATATCCTACAGGTATTCGAGTTGAAGGAACAGGTTCTGCCTTAGCACCACTAAATCTTTCAACGATTTATGCACACGGATTTACCAATGCTACAATAGGAACACCTACGATTGCTAATGTTGCTACGGGATCACCGGCTTCAGTGTTCTTCCTTACAGGAAATCCATTCTTTAATTCAGGTAGCTGGACTATTGCTCCAAGATCATGGAATTATAATGGTGTTTGGACAAAATACAGCGGTTTTTAATCTTTTTTAATATGTTAACAATAGCAG
>NZ_JBNDHS010000254.1:0-435 GCF_056755095.1 Rhizobium sp. SVR5-9E
CGGGTCTTCCCTGGAATCTGGCGATAGGAATCTTGTTCAGCCGTTCATCAATGCTGTAGCAGGTATTGCCGACAAACATCACGGCCGTCTGCACTTTATTAATCCTTACATTTCCGACCGGTGTAAAAGGAATGTTGATCTGTTTATCCGATTCAGATTTTACAGTGGAAGTCATGTGTTTTCTGAAGAAAAACTCGGTGTGTTCCAGCAGAATTTCAGACGATTCGTAAGGTTGCGTAAATGCTATAGCATGTGCCGGAACCGGATGTGTATAAATAGACGGCGTTAATAATTTTGCAAGCTTTTCCAGGATTCTGGCATTAACGGTCTGTATTTCGTTGTTGGCTTTAAAGACTTCTGTACTGAATGCATCGATCAGCAATTTCACAAACGGATCCAGCGACTGCGGGCTTTTTAGTCCCCATACTTTGGTGG
>NZ_JBNDHS010000255.1:0-435 GCF_056755095.1 Rhizobium sp. SVR5-9E
GAAGTAATCTTGCCGTATTTACAGAATATGTACAAACAACAGCTCAGTCAGCGACAATCAATTGGGAGTATGAATATTCTTCTCCTTGTGTGAATACGAGTAACAGCAACACCACTAAGTATGTCACAACGACTTCTGCATTTGGTGCTACACTTACTTCGTCAGACTACAGAAGGCCACATATTGCATTTGATGCTACGGTGCCTCCGCCAACAACACCTCCTTCTTGTACAACTATTTCTGCCCCGGCAAACGCAGCGACAGGAGTTTCTCTGACACCTACTATTACATGGGCTCCGACTCCAATTACAACAAGCTACGTTATTAATGTAGGTACAATGCCTGGAGGAACAGATGTTATCAATGGAATGGATGTTGGGAACGTTACTTCTTATGCTATTCCTACTGCATCACCATTAGCTTATTCTACACAAT
>NZ_JBNDHS010000256.1:0-431 GCF_056755095.1 Rhizobium sp. SVR5-9E
GCATATGATGATTACGGAAAGTCACTGGATTTTGTAATGATGTTTATCCCAAGTGAGCCGGCATATATTGCAGCTATGCAGGCAGATCAAAACCTCTGGAATTATGCCTATGAAAAAAGAATTTTACTACTCAATCCAAGCAATTTGATTACATCATTAAAACTGATCGCCGATCTGTGGAAACGCGAATATCAGAATAAAAACTCCATGGAAATTGCAGACAGAGATGCTAAGCTTTATGATAAATTTGTAGGTTTTGTCGAAAATCTTGAAAAGGTAGGTAAGAATATTGACCAAGCAAAAAATGTTTATAATGAAGCGTACAAGCAGCTTTTCACAGGAAACGACAATCTCGTCATACAGACTCAGAAATTAAAATCCCTGGGTATTAAAAACAAAAAAGACGTCCCACAAAGTCTCATAGATAACTC
>NZ_JBNDHS010000257.1:0-429 GCF_056755095.1 Rhizobium sp. SVR5-9E
GACGTTCATCCATATTTCAACAATCCTTGAAATGTTGAAACGAGGAATATCGCAGATGAATGCAGTGAACAAGACCTCTTCTCAGGATATTAGGCTCGGCCTGCTGCTCGATGGGCTCGCCGCCTCCCGCGATTTGCCTCTAGTGTTCCACTATGGCGGCTGCCCCGTGAAGCCCGGCTATCACGTCACCGAAGTGAAAGCCGGTCAGTTCCAGGCGCTCGACTGCGGAGCCACCCCGGAGGCTTGGGTGGAAATTTTCGTACAGCTTTGGGATATCGACGAAGACGACCGCACCCATATGCCGGCGGGCAAATTCGCCGCCATCATCCGCAAGGTCTCTGAGCATGTGCAACTGGGCGGCTCAGCGAAACTGACCTTCGAAGTGAGCGACGGCGTGCAGCCAATGCAGCTTTATTGCGCTTCGACCCC
>NZ_JBNDHS010000258.1:0-408 GCF_056755095.1 Rhizobium sp. SVR5-9E
CAGGCGACGCGGACCTTCAGCGGCACGCCGACGACAGCCGGCACGTCCGGCATCAAGGTGACGGCGACCGATCTCGGTGGCCTTGCCGCCAGCGAGACCTTCAACATCGCCGCAACGACAGCCCCGACGACCTACAGCCTGTTCAGCGCCTCCAACACACCGGCCCAGACGAACCTCAACGATGGTCAGCAACTCGAGGTCGGCGTCAAGTTCCAGTCGAACGTGGCCGGTGATATCACGGGCATCAAGTTCTACCGCAGCGCCAACGACAACGGCCAGAACGTCGTCGATCTGTGGACCACCACAGGCACCAAGCTCGCCACCGCCAGCTTCACCAACACCTCGGCGAGTGGCTGGCAGACGGTGAACTTTGCGACCCCTGTCACCATCGCCGCCAATACCACCTAT
>NZ_JBNDHS010000259.1:0-408 GCF_056755095.1 Rhizobium sp. SVR5-9E
CTACAGGAACGCAGATCCCGCTTTCCCAGGTGGCGAATATCAGTTATAAGCTTGGTCCCGCGCAAATCAGCCGTGAGGAAGGGAAACGGAGAATTGTCATTGGGTTTAATGTAAGCGGCCGCGATGTGGAAAGCGTTGTGAAAGATATTCGCACAAAGCTGGACCAGGTAAAGTTGCCATCCGGTTATTATTTTACCTATGGAGGTCAGTTCGAGAATCTGCAGGCAGCAAGCAAAAGGCTGATGATCGCGGTTCCGGTTTCATTGTTGTTGATTTTTATGCTGCTGTATTTTACTTTTCATTCATTGAAGCAGGCGGCTTTAATTTTCTCAGCCATTCCAATGAGTGCTATCGGAGGTGTGTTTGCATTGATTCTGCGGGATATGCCTTTCAGCATCAGTGCGGGGA
>NZ_JBNDHS010000260.1:0-408 GCF_056755095.1 Rhizobium sp. SVR5-9E
CAGGTTATGCGACGGTAGCCTTTTAAGCATTGCACAATACACTGCTCTTTATTCAATTCTTGGAACTACTTACGGAGGTGACGGAAGAACAACATTTGGTCTGCCTAACCTAAATGGTCGAATTCCGCTTGGTACAGGAACTTCAACTACAGGATTGTCTTATGAGTTGGGAGAAGAAGACGGATCTCCTACGAATACACTTCTTGCATCCAACCTACCAAGTTTTGCAAGTCAATTAAAGGTTTCTTCATCTAATGCAACAACGGCTGTACCATCTGCTACAACATCGCTTGCCGTAAGCGGAACACAGGCAGGAAGAGATTTCATAGCCGTTCCGAGCTTTATAGATGCTGCTCCGGATACTGTGATTAATCCGGGTTCAGTGACTTTTACAGGGCAGAACTTACC
>NZ_JBNDHS010000261.1:0-405 GCF_056755095.1 Rhizobium sp. SVR5-9E
CTACAGCAAACCGGCTTCTTTCTTTAATGGTTTTCCCACCGTATTCATCCGTTCTCGTATTGGTAACTTCCCAGAAAAGCTGATCAATAAGATACCCGTGCGCCCCATGGATTTCCAATACATCAAATCCAAGATCCTTAGCCGATTTTGCAGATGCTGCAAATTGTGCAATCGTATCCTGAATATCTTCCAAAGTCATCGTTGAAGCTTTTTCCATATCCTCCAAAGGATAGTCCGGTGTACTTCTCGTGTCTCCTACATGCCAGATCTGAGGTCCCATTTTCCCTCCATTCTCATGTACAGCGTCGATTACATTTTTCCAGCCGTTTAATGCTTCAGTACCATAAAAATCAGGGATATTCTGCATATTTTTTGAAGCAGGTCTGTTGATGACCGTTCCTTCAG
>NZ_JBNDHS010000262.1:0-402 GCF_056755095.1 Rhizobium sp. SVR5-9E
GACCAGGTTCAGGATCACCTGCTGCAGTTGCACCCGGTCGCCCTGCAGGAGCGGCAGGCTATCGGCGAACTGCCTGTCCACTTTTATCCCGTTCTTGGTGATCTCGCTCCGGGCAAGGCTGATCACCTCGTCGATTGTTTCATTGATGTCGACCACGTCTTGCTGTGGCGGGGCTTTCTTGATCTGCCCGCGTATGCGGCTAATGACCTCGCCAGCCCGCCGGCCGTCCCTGGCGATCCGATCAAGCGCCTGGCGGACTTCTGCGAGATCCGGCTGCTCCGTGTCCATCCAGCGCAATGCGGCCTGGGCATTGGTGACGGTTGCAGCGATCGGCTGATTGACCTCATGGGCGATCGAGGCGGTAAGCTGCCCGATGGTCGCGACCCGGTTGGCATGTGCCAG
>NZ_JBNDHS010000263.1:0-402 GCF_056755095.1 Rhizobium sp. SVR5-9E
ATGTATCAACTTTTACTTCGCTAGGAAGTTCTAATACGATACCGTGAGAGAATCCTAAAGCCAACTCAAGTTTTTGACCTGCGTGTGAAGCTCTGTATCCTACCCCTACTAGTTCCAGTTTCTTTTCGAAACCTTGATTTACACCAACAATCATGTTGTTGATTAACGCTCTGTATAAACCGTGAAGCGCTTTGTGTTGTTTAGCTTCAGATGGTCTGTTTACGTTCAGTTCACCATCTTTCTGTTCTATAGTAATTCCTGCTGTAAGCTCCTGAGAAAGTTCTCCTTTAGGACCTTTTACAGTTACCACACCATTGTTTTCAGTGATTGTAACTCCTGCTGGAACTGTTATAATTGCTTTACCAATTCTTGACATTTTCCTGTGATTAAAAATTAATAAAC
>NZ_JBNDHS010000264.1:0-400 GCF_056755095.1 Rhizobium sp. SVR5-9E
GTTGATACAGTAGCGAAGTCCGCCTTTATCCGCAGGGCCATCATTGAAAACGTGTCCCAAATGCGCATCTCCGGTTTTACTTCTCACCTCTACCCTGGTCATTCCGTGGGAGCGATCCAGCTTTTCTTCAATTAGCTTTTTCGTGATTGGTTTCGAGAAACTCGGCCAACCACAACCGGATTCAAACTTATCTGTCGAAATAAACAATGGTTCACCGGTGGTAATATCCACATAAATCCCTTCACGGGTTTCATCCCAGTATTCATTCTGGAAAGCCCTTTCCGTACCGTTTTCCTGCGTAACATTATACTGTTCGGCAGTCAGTTTTTCCTTTAGAACTTTTTTATCCTTCTTCTGATATTTAACTTCTTTTTGCTTTGGAGGATTGGCATTTCTCGCC
>NZ_JBNDHS010000265.1:0-397 GCF_056755095.1 Rhizobium sp. SVR5-9E
GTGGGCCGATGATGTCCTGCACGATCAAGAGGACCGGCCGCGCGGACTGTGCGACGTATTGACGTACAGGTATTCAAACCTTCAGCTGCCCGACCTTCTTGCGTATCCTGTATGGAGGATCGGAAACATCCTGTAGTCGTCTGATCATGCGTACGTCCGCTCTGAAGCAGGAGACATGCTGGACGAACAGTCGGGGTCCAACGCCGTTGAATGAAGCTTTAAATTAACCCGACATCAGCTTTTTCAGGCGCGTAAAATTGACCTGGCACCAGGAAGAGTCGGTCGGGACTTTATCCATGACACATTCTCAGGCTTTAGCGTTCGCCATTCTGATCGGCCTGATGGTCGCTTTCATATGGGGACGGCTCCGCTACGACCTCATTGCAGTTCTCGCGCT
>NZ_JBNDHS010000266.1:0-395 GCF_056755095.1 Rhizobium sp. SVR5-9E
CCATGGAAGCGGCGGTGCCGATATCTCCGCCGCTTCCATGGAGCATGCCACAGAGCTTTTCCTTAAAGAAATGGCGTATCAACTGTGTGACGGGTATTCCATCAATACCGGCTATTTTACGGCAAGCACGACTATTCGTGGGGTCTTCGACAGCCCGTCGGAGACGTTTAACAAAGACAAGCACAGCATTATTTTCCAGTTCAACCAGGGAGAAAAGCTACGGGCAGAGATCCCGAATATTGAAGTCAGTATTCTGGGGGTAGCAGAATCTTCTGCGGTGATCTTGCAGGTAACCGATGTGAAGAGCGGTTCGGTGAATGATCTCCTTACGCCCGGCAGAAACCTGAAGATCGTGGGCAGTAAGATCAAAGTCGCAGGCGATGGTGCTTCTGTAG
>NZ_JBNDHS010000267.1:0-388 GCF_056755095.1 Rhizobium sp. SVR5-9E
AAGCTGCATCTGAAGACCGGTATCCTGCTCATAGACGATGGTATTTCTCGTCTCATTATTCAGGAGATCAGCGGGGTTGATATATCGTGTTAAAGGAATCGTTTCACCTTCAAGCTTCAGAATATAGCCCATCGCCAAAGCATCCGGATTACACGGAACCGGAATAATATCATCCGAATTGAGAAGCGGAAATTGGTTTAAAATCTCCTGTCTTACTTCAGTCAACGTTATCTTTTCATACGCAGAATCTTCACGGTTTCTTCCGGCAAGTTCGACAGGCTGAAAAGTGATTCCGCGGACACACTTTTGTTTTAAAGCAAAATCAATAATTTTCCCGATCTCATCAATGTTTTTTCCTTTCTGAAGGACAATCACCAGTGTTGTAGAG
>NZ_JBNDHS010000268.1:0-386 GCF_056755095.1 Rhizobium sp. SVR5-9E
AGAGCGATCATGTCATCTGTTTTCGAGCTACTTTCTTGCACAGACGATGAGATTGAACTTATCAGCTCGGCATTGAGTTGCCGGTCGCAGAGCAACCAAGTCAATCTCCAAAGCGAAGGTGGCCAACAAGCGCTCACGGCCGCCATCTCGCTCGTTAATGCGGGCGTCAAGGCACCAGAGGAGATCGCTGCAAGCCTCGATGCGCGCTTTACGCAAAGCCGCAATGCCGTCCAAGCTGATGACGTGTCAGCGTAATCCTAATTGATTATTGACGCGCAGGCGCTGGCGGAGCTTTAGTTTTAGATGCTGTAGCCGCCAAGCACAGCACCTAGCCGCGGCAGCCGCTCTCCAACCAACGCCGTGGTATGCGACAGGGCTCGCCATTT
>NZ_JBNDHS010000269.1:0-386 GCF_056755095.1 Rhizobium sp. SVR5-9E
GCCAGTTTGTTCAACTTTAACATTGCTGTGTTTTTGATTGCTTCATGACAACCACTCTGATTTGGACCTCGTTCATCCTATTCTTCGTGCTAGCGCTAGTCAGCCCATTTCTTCCGCTGTTCCTTATGTGGAGGTCGGTCGCTCTCTCGGCTCTCGCCTTCATATCATTCCGATTGCTCCTTGGGCCTGTTCATTGGTCGGATCATGACGCGGGCTACGCCATCGGAATTGCCTTACTGACATTGTTCATCTCGACTGTATTCGTCGCTTTGGCACTCCGGCTCTGCGTTGCTGCTTATTACGATTGGTTAAGAGCAGAAATCCTGCTCGGCGAGAACACGCGCTGGATCGACAGGGTCTTGCTTGCAGTCATAGGTGCTGTGGGA
>NZ_JBNDHS010000270.1:0-383 GCF_056755095.1 Rhizobium sp. SVR5-9E
GATCATGGAAAGCGGAAAGGTGAATGTCCTTGCATTCATCGGTTCGAGTAAAGTGGCCAATGGCCTGAAAAAGCTTCATCCGAAGGTTAATCGTTTACGTGCGATTTTAAGCTTAGATGCTAAAAATGCGGCAATCGTTACTAAAAATGCCAATCTTGATGTGGCGGTAAGCGAATGTATTTTAGGATCGCTATCATTTAATGGTCAGCGCTGTACGGCACTGAAGCTGATCTTTGTTCAGAAAGAAGTAGCGGAAGAATTTACCCAAAAGCTGACGGCTGCAGTTGCTGCTATGAAACCAGGACTTCCGTGGGAAAAAGATGTAAAGATTACGCCGCTTCCTGAAGTCAATAAACCTCCTTATTTAAAGGAAGGTATAGAAG
>NZ_JBNDHS010000271.1:0-382 GCF_056755095.1 Rhizobium sp. SVR5-9E
CTGGCGGCGTCACTATCGGAAAATCCGACAACGAACTTTCAACGTCGTGCGGTCTCCATAACATAGGCTATGCCCACTGAAGAGGTCGGCAAGACGCTGTTGCGGGAAGGCTTCGCTCGAAAGTGGCGGCCCGGCCATCGAAACGACTGGTGTATCCCAGAGTCTTGAGGCGGGCTGCCACCGTACGGCAACGGACCGATGCTTGAAGCAGGTCCGCGCAGGGCTAAGTTTTTAAGCAGCCCGTTAACACAGCATCCCCTAATCGCGGGATGATACCAGTTGCAACGGAGGAACAGTTGGGTAGTCGATCTGCAAGCGAGCAACAAGCGAGGCTGGAAGCAACCAATAAAGTTGCCAAAACCATTCTCGAAACGGAACGCCT
>NZ_JBNDHS010000272.1:0-372 GCF_056755095.1 Rhizobium sp. SVR5-9E
CTGCAGTAGCGTTGACTGTAAATCCTGAGTTATCTTGTGGAACTATCACTCCTGGTAATACTCTGGGAGCGTCTATGTCAATGGCAGCTACTCCATGTTCTGGTAACCCGGATGATGATGTTTGGTATAGTTTTGTAGCTACCGGAGCTTCACACGTTGTAACATTGTCTAATGTTGTATCCACCGGAACATCTACCGCTTCAGATATGTATTTCCAAGTATTGAGTGGTACTTGTGGGTCATTAACGAGTGTATTATGTTCGGATCCAAACTCAGCTACATTAACGGGGTTGACTCCAGGTGAGACATATTATGTAAGAGTTTATACTTTTTCAGGAGCCGGCTATAATGCAAGTTTCAATAGATGTATAG
>NZ_JBNDHS010000273.1:0-371 GCF_056755095.1 Rhizobium sp. SVR5-9E
GATAAAATCTCTTCCCTTGTCATTCCCGACCATTCGATTTCAAAACCTTTCGGAAGACTTTGTTCAGCAACTTTTTCAACCGCTGCAATGGCATCCCCGGAACTGTATCCTTCTGAGGGTTCACCATTAATCATTGCAGACATATACATATTATAACGGGTTAAAACTTCCGGTCCATAAACTCTTTCAATGGTAATGAACGTTGAGAAGGGAACCATTTCGCCTTTGTCATTTTTTAAATATAAATTCAGAATACTTTCCGGCGTTTCACGGTATTCCGGACTTGCCTGAACCATCACTTTGTACATCTGCCTGAATCGGATAAAATTGGTGGCATAATAAGAACCTAACATCGTCTGCAACGTTGACAT
>NZ_JBNDHS010000274.1:0-370 GCF_056755095.1 Rhizobium sp. SVR5-9E
GTCCTGGATTTACGGCTACAGCGCTTAATAACTTTCAGGGAACAGATTCTGTGGAAGAAGGTTCTAAGGAACCGATTCGTGTTGCTTTGGCAGAGGATCTTCCTACCGGAAGCTTTACCGGCCCTGTCAATTTCAGTGGTAAAGACAATGTTCTTCCCTGGTAGATTTTAACACAAAACCTATGATTGATGGTCATAGGTTTTTATACATTTATAGTATGAAAGCCAAAGAAGATAAACTCATACGTTTTATATCAATATCGGAAAGCCATCAGGCCTTCGGGCTGCCGGCACCACAGCACCCACTGATCAGTCTTGTACATTTCAATCAGCACAATCCTTTTAATACGGCAATGGCACCGATCTATGAT
>NZ_JBNDHS010000275.1:0-370 GCF_056755095.1 Rhizobium sp. SVR5-9E
GGATAAAGTATCCCGGTAGGCAATTCTAAACGCAGGAATTTTCTCTCTCAAAATTGCTTTCACGATCTGAAAGCCATCCAGCTCTTCTTCGGTGGTGACAATTTTAGAATCATTATTGTCATCGATCGGTTGAGAATTTTTTACGTCATCTTCTCTCTTTTCGATCTGTTCATTGATGCTGAGTGCTGATTTCAGTCTGAAACTGATGGATTCATTGATAGAAGTTGTCAGCGCCTTTTTTGTATATTCTTTAAAAGAAACCATTCGGTTTGCGGTCAGATGTTTTTCAAAAAAGCGGTTGACCAGGAGTTTTACCAGTTCGTCAGAAGGATTTTCAATTTCCTTTTCAAATTCTTTCCGGATGGCTTTG
>NZ_JBNDHS010000276.1:0-370 GCF_056755095.1 Rhizobium sp. SVR5-9E
GATATTGCTGACCAATTACAACTCCCTCTATAGGCGCTGGATTATTAGCTCCACCTGGTTTATCAGGGTCCCACTCCAGATCCTGCCCGGGACCACGTTCATTCATCGCGTTTATTCGCATTCCATCGGGGTCAAACATCATAATAGGATTATTTGCCACGTAAGCGTAAGGGGATACAAAATTGTACATTTCAGAAAGCTGATCCATGCCATTCCATCTTCCAATTTCAGGCATATACTGTCGCCATCCGTAGTCCAACATTCCGGATTCCGTCTGTAATTCCTTTTCGTTGTATTTATACTGATAGGAAGGGTTTCCTGCCAATGCATTATACCCTTCATGCTTCAAGCCAAACGGATAATAATTGTT
>NZ_JBNDHS010000277.1:0-369 GCF_056755095.1 Rhizobium sp. SVR5-9E
GCATGATTCTCTGCAAATATCTTGGCCGGCTTTTCATAGATTGACGCTGTTGTCTTTCTTACAATCTTATTCAGGATGCTGTGAGGCAAATACGTGTAAAGACCTTTTTGTGCTGTCTTTACATAGAAAGCAGTTTCATCCTGATTGGAGCCGATCAGAACATCATATTGCACGGCATTTTCTTTCCATTTTTCAAGACTTTCCTCTTCTCTGCATAAAGGTGGATAACCATATTGTGTGCAGAAAGGCATGGAAGTTTTCAAACCGTATTTCCTGAATGAAGGTAAAAACCTCTCATAGCCTTCCACCATCTTCAAAGGATCAGATTCATCTTTTAAACCACTTGTCTTCCTGAAAAACTCAAACGAC
>NZ_JBNDHS010000278.1:0-369 GCF_056755095.1 Rhizobium sp. SVR5-9E
GTGCTGTTGTCTGCAATGACCAAATCTACCATTGGCATATTTTTCAGTTTTTCATTTAAAGTGGCTCCCGGATATTTATTCTGGAAAGCAATGAAATCCAGTTCGCTTAAAGAAAAGTAAGCGTAAATTTCGCTGATGTCGGATAATAAAGTTAATGGGCTGGGATCTGTTCTTGAAATCAGACTTCCTTTTTTATAAGGAATTCTTCCGATATAACCGCTTACCGGTGCTGTAATCGTTGTAAATCCTACATTGATTTTTGCACTTCCAACGGATGCTCTTGCCTGTGAAGCAGCTGCTACTGCGGCTGCGTAATTTGCTTTTGCAGTCCTAAGCTGAACATCAGAAACTACTTTTGCGGCAACAAGT
>NZ_JBNDHS010000279.1:0-369 GCF_056755095.1 Rhizobium sp. SVR5-9E
TATCGGGATTGCCCTCGATCGTGGACTGGGGCTGCGCGTCTGGTTCCAGATGCCTGATGGAAGCGTGAAATCCGTTCAGCCCAGCCGTCTGCATGAACATGAAACGGCCTGGGCAATGACGGTGCATAAGTCTCAGGGCTCCGAGTTCAACCATGCGGCGCTGATCCTGCCGACACAGCTTTCGCCCGTCATTACCCGCGAACTGATTTATACCGCCATTACGCGCGCGCGTCAGCGCCTGTCGCTGTATGCCGATGAACGTGTGCTGCTACAGGCGATTGCCACCCGCACGGAACGTCGAAGCGGCCTGAGCGCGATATTTGAATCCCTTTAAGCGATAGCCCCCACCGGGTGGTGAGGGCTTCGTAT
>NZ_JBNDHS010000280.1:0-367 GCF_056755095.1 Rhizobium sp. SVR5-9E
GGTACGACTGGATAAAAACGGAAAAGAATTATCACAACTGGTTTTGGGTGGAAAAGGCTTGGATGAGGTGGAGAAAATGATTCCGACGAAAGATGGTGGGGCGTTGCTGGGTGTGTATTCCAGAAGCAGTGCTGTGGCTGGAAGCGGGATGCCGGAAGCTGGAAGCAAAGCCATCAGCCAAAAGCCAAAAGCCAGCGGCAACTATGGTGAGGGCGATTACTGGATCATCAAGCTTTCCAAAGACGGCAAAGTGGAATGGGAAAAGAATTTCGGCGGAACCGGAGACGATCATTTGAGAACCCTGGCGTTGACTTCTACAGGCTATTTAATCGGTGGTGAATCAAGATCGGAAAGATCGGGTAATAAA
>NZ_JBNDHS010000281.1:0-366 GCF_056755095.1 Rhizobium sp. SVR5-9E
GATATTCTTGATGGTTCTGGCCAGCTTTCGCGGCGATACGGGGATGTTTCTTTTGCTGTTAAAAATATCCAGAAGGCACATCTTGATATTGTCCAGCTTTTGATTGATCATTTTGTTCCTTTTCAGGTAAATGTTGGCGGGTCTTTGCCGGTCGGGGTTCCAGTGGTTTGTATCGACTTTAAGATACGTTCTGAATCGATAATTAATGTTGGCCGCCGCGTCGAAGATCACAACACGTAGATCGCGGGATTCCCCCTTATTAGGGAGGAAGTACTGAATTTCCATAGTGTTAAATTATAGGTTTTGAAATGTTTTTTTTTGCCGCTAATTTAACATAAAAAAGTAGTCCAGCCTAGACTACTTTTC
>NZ_JBNDHS010000282.1:0-360 GCF_056755095.1 Rhizobium sp. SVR5-9E
ATATATTAGAGGTACTACTGACCACAATCACGGGCTTGTATATAATTCATCTGATGATGGACCTTTTCTTTTCGGGTATGGCGGCGGTTCTTTAGGAAGCTATGACGGATCAAAACAATTATCATGGAGAATATCCACCAATAATGTAGGAATAGGGACAACTGCGCCTGATGCCAATGCTAAGCTTGATATTAATGGAAAGATCAAAATCTCCGGAGGATCTCCCGGAGCCGGAAAAGTATTAACCTCCGATGCGAACGGACTGGCAAGCTGGACTACTCCTTCTAATGGTTCTTACACCACTTCTAACGGAATTACAACAACAGCTAATGAAATAAAATTAGGAGGAGCACTTACAGG
>NZ_JBNDHS010000283.1:0-358 GCF_056755095.1 Rhizobium sp. SVR5-9E
TTGGCGGTACCGCCCTTCTCGGTCGCATCCCCCGCATCGGCAACCGCCGTCGGCGTCGTGTTGCCTGAGGTCGACGGCCGGAAGACCACGTCGGCCCAATAGTTGGCAGCGCCAAAAGTTGCATTCGGGAAAATGCCTGTCGCGGCGGATCCGCCGTAGCGGTAGACGCCGTTACCGCCGGCGGCAGCGTTTGACAGCGCCGTCAGCGGGCCATTGGTGACAGCGCTGGTGTAAAAATTGTTGGTCGCCACGTAAGTGCCGGTCGTGTGGTACGACGCGACATAGGTGGTATTGGCGGCGATGGTGACAGGGGTCGCAAAGTTCACCGTCTGCCAGCCACTCGCCGAGGTGTTGGTGA
>NZ_JBNDHS010000284.1:0-357 GCF_056755095.1 Rhizobium sp. SVR5-9E
CCACGATTGTTATCGGTATTTCAATGGCCGTCCTTGACGGTGCAATCGCTAACGTTGCCCTGCCAACCATTGCCAGCGACCTGCATGCCTCCCCTGCCAGTTCTATATGGATAGTCAATGCCTACCAGATAGCGATCGTGGTTTCACTGCTCTCGTTCTCTTTCCTGGGCGATATGTTCGGTTACCGACGGGTGTATCAATGTGGCCTGCTGGTGTTCACCTTTACTTCACTTTTCTGTGCCCTTTCTGATTCGCTGCATACTCTCACGCTTGCGCGCATAGCGCAGGGTTTTGGGGGGGCTGCACTGATGAGCGTCAACACGGCGTTGATCCGCTTAATCCTGTCTCTTATACACA
>NZ_JBNDHS010000285.1:0-356 GCF_056755095.1 Rhizobium sp. SVR5-9E
GGGGCAAAACATTAAGCCTCGCCACGCGATCCCAAACGTTAAAACGATCAAGATGCTGCTAATGTTCCGCTTCGGCGGTTTCAGCCGACGACGCCGAACAGCCAGGCAAGAAGGAGCGTCAGGGCCGCGGCGATCGCTATCAGGATCCAGACATCCCGAAATGTTTAGGGACGGCATGGCCAAGCATCCCTTAGCGCCATCAGGGTCACCTGCGCGCCTTTACGGTCTCGCTCCTTCGGGTTGTCGTCAATCCACTTGCAGACTGCGTCATTGATCTCGCCCATAGTGACGCTATCAGGTAAACAGACGGGATCCCGTAGGAACCCGGTCATGTCAGTGACCCCACTAACGTAGCC
>NZ_JBNDHS010000286.1:0-356 GCF_056755095.1 Rhizobium sp. SVR5-9E
ATCTCCCAGTTTACCAGGCTTCAGATTCCATGTGTGGTCTTTATCCATTACAATGAAAGGAACAAGATTGGTAGAATGCTGTGTATTTGGTGTACCATCTGCATTAATCATCACATCAGAATTTCCGTGGTCGGCCAAAATGAAAACAGTATAACCATGTTCATAGGCGGTTGTCGCTACTTTTTCAATACATTTGTCCACCGTTTCAGCAGCTTTTACAGCGGCTTCAAAAACACCTGTATGGCCTACCATATCAGTATTGGCAAAATTTAAACATACAAAATCTGCTGTTTCATTTTCAAGTTCCGGAACAATGGCATTGGTAATATCGTAGGCAGACATTTCAGGTTTAAGGT
>NZ_JBNDHS010000287.1:0-355 GCF_056755095.1 Rhizobium sp. SVR5-9E
GTGTATATATTACCATCGACCTGGATGCTTTTGATCCTTCACTTTGCCCATCCACAGGAACCCCTGAACCGGGTGGTTTGCAGTGGTATCCTACATTGGAACTATTGAAAAGGGTATTTGAAAAATGTAATGTTGTAGCCTTTGATATCGTAGAATTAATGGATTCTCCGATGGCAAAACCAAGTGCATTCCTGGCTGCGAAGCTATATTACAAAATGCTTGCTTACTATCATATTTACAACAACAATTAAATTTCGCAAGAATCGGATTTTTTCGGTCGCGTATTCTTTAGAAATTTGTGAGGTAAAATAAATGCTATGTCCACACAAAATCAGATAGATTACGAAAGAATTGC
>NZ_JBNDHS010000288.1:0-353 GCF_056755095.1 Rhizobium sp. SVR5-9E
GTATTGAGGAAGGTTCTCATATTTTTTTCTGTTTTGAAGATAGATACTGTAAATGGCTTCAGGATTATTTGTTGCTCTGAAAAGCTTCATATATTCCGCTTTGGATTCTACCTCAACTGTTTTTATTTTACCGGGATTGATGATCGCCGAACTGCTTTCATTTTCAGATCTTCTTCCGACCTGAATCCCTGCAACTCTTCCCTGAAGTGCCTGAGGTGCATTTGATGCCACATAAGACATTTCTTTAAGGCTCATCTGCCGCTCTCTTCTCTGCTCGGAAACTGATGCTGCAACTCGCTCATCTCTTTTTCTCATTCCTAAAGCCCCTGTTACCACAACTTCCTGAATATCTG
>NZ_JBNDHS010000289.1:0-349 GCF_056755095.1 Rhizobium sp. SVR5-9E
TTTCTTTTCCGTGGCTTTCGATCAGCGGATGAACAGCCTCGTATAAAGCGTCAATATATTCTTCTACGGTAGGATAGGCATCTGTTCGGATATTTCCTTTTTCCAAAACTTCACCTCTGTGGTTTACCACTCCAAATTTTGTGTTCGTTCCGCCAATATCAATTCCCAGCGCAACGTGTTTTGACAAATCTACTAATGACATTTCTCTTCTTAATAATTCTAAAAGGTTAAAATTATAAAAAAGATCTTATTATTAGACGATTAAGCAGAATTTTATTTAAAAAAAATATTATGTTGTTTTTACCGTTTTCTTTTTTCTTCTTCCCCACCAGATCATGAAGCCAGTCAC
>NZ_JBNDHS010000290.1:0-348 GCF_056755095.1 Rhizobium sp. SVR5-9E
CCTAGATGCAGCGTAGTCTCGTGGGCTCGGAGATGTGTATAAGAGACAGCAATGGGTTAATATTCCCATACTTGCTCACACTAAAAAGGGGACGGTTCGACGTAGCTATTGAAGACGGACGGAAGTGTCAAGGCTTAGCCTTCGGGCGAAGCTGTTATAGTGAAATCGGATCCAAGAAAAGCCGAAGTGAAGCAACCCGTACCAAAACCGACACAGGTGGTCGAGGAGAGAATCCTAAGGTGCTCGAGTGAGTCGTGGCTAAGGAACTAGGCAAAATAGTCTCGTAACTTCGGAAGAAGAGACGCCAACAGCAATGTTGGCCGTAGTGAAGAGGCCCAGGCGACTGTT
>NZ_JBNDHS010000291.1:0-347 GCF_056755095.1 Rhizobium sp. SVR5-9E
GTCGACACGTTGCGCCGAGGCCTCGACCAGAGCATCGCGAACCAGCTTTTCAGCCGATGGTGAAGAGTCTCAAAGCAGTTCCTTCGAAACCACGGCCAGAGCGGCAACATTGAGCGGGGTCAGGTTCACGTCCATGAAGTCAGCCTTGCTGAAGGGAATGGACTTGGACTGGCCGACCCAATAGCCGGTCGCCGCGCCGTCCTGGCCGGCGATGTTGACGTTGGCCGACACTTCGCGCAGCGGCAGCTCGTCGAACACGGTACGGCTGTAGAGGTATTCGAGGAAGTCGCCGGTATAGCGGTCGATGTGCACGAGCTCCGCGCCCCACTTGCCGGAGTCCGTACCAC
>NZ_JBNDHS010000292.1:0-346 GCF_056755095.1 Rhizobium sp. SVR5-9E
TCTCCATACAGCTCATCAACAATTCGTTAAGCTGGCTTCAATTCAATGGGAAATCAATGCAGGAAGAAGGTGGTAATATATTAGATATAAAACTAACAGCTGAGGATATTAACCAGATTAACACGCTGCTTACTTATGCGCAGACAAAAGGTATAATACCTGATGTTTTGGAGCTGGCACCGATGAAGCCTTTTAACCTGCAACCTGTACAATATACATTCCAGACGACCACACAATGGCAGACTTCCGGAGCGCTGAATTTACCTTACGGCTCTCCCGGCGGTCAAAGTAACGTATCTCCGCTTATCTGGCAGTTCCCTTCAGGCCTGCTTAACCAGCTGGCATT
>NZ_JBNDHS010000293.1:0-345 GCF_056755095.1 Rhizobium sp. SVR5-9E
TCCTGCCAGAGGTTATTGAAAGCTTCGCGGCGATCGTCGGGCAGGGCCGACTGAATCGTCATCGTCTTCAGATATTCCGGCTTGTGGATCACCCGGTTGAGATCGTCGGCCGGCAGTTTTTCCATGGCGGCAGCATTGGCCGAAGCCGGCGCCCCGACCTTGGTTGCCCATTGGAAATAGAAGTCAGGGTCGATCATGTAGTTGATGAAGGCAAGGCCAGCATCCGGATTGGTGCTCGTCGCCGGGACAGACAGGCTGTCCAGCCAGCCGATGCCGCCTTCCTTCGGAACCACGAATTCGACCGGCAGCTTGCTGTTGCGCTTGGAGCGGACGGCCGCACCCGAC
>NZ_JBNDHS010000294.1:0-344 GCF_056755095.1 Rhizobium sp. SVR5-9E
TCGGCCGGCGTCGGCGCGCTGCTCGCATTGATGCTGTTCGGGCAGGACCTGTCGATCATCGCCTTGATCGGCATCGTGCTCTTGATGGGTATCGTGAAGAAGAATGCGATCATGATGATCGACTTCGCGCTGGAGGCGGAGCGCAAGGAAGGCCTTCCGCCGCGCGAAGCCATTCTCAAGGCCTCTATCCTGCGTTTCCGCCCGATCATGATGACGACACTGGCGGCACTCTTCGGTGCGCTGCCATTGGCCCTGGCGCAGGGCACGGGTGCCGAACTGCGCATCCCGCTCGTTATTACCATCATCGGCGGCCTCGTGCTTTCCCAGCTTCTGACGCTCTATAC
>NZ_JBNDHS010000295.1:0-342 GCF_056755095.1 Rhizobium sp. SVR5-9E
CTCTGAACACCGTCTTTTACATTCGCTCCTTCTCTGTTGTATCCGTAGAAAGGGAAAGTAAGATCATAATAAAACTGGTTTCTGTTATTTAAGGTCTGATCTCTGATATCATCGAAAACTGACATTGGTACACCATCAGGATTGTTTTCACTTTGAACCATTACCGGAGGAATAGCACTGATTAAGACTGCTTTTTTAGCTCTTCCGTTAGAGTATTTGTTTACATAGCGGATCACTTCGCCACCACCTGTAGAGTGTCCGATGTGTACTACGTCATTCAGGTCAAGGAATTCAACCAATTCGGCTGCATCAGAAGCATATTGTTCGATCGTGTGATTATAG
>NZ_JBNDHS010000296.1:0-342 GCF_056755095.1 Rhizobium sp. SVR5-9E
ACCCTAGGGAGCAGTATGCCTTTATTGGTCGCAGAAACATCTAAAACTGCGCTAGCATCCGGATTACTTGTCCCTATTCCTACCTGACCGTTATCTTTTGCTACAAAATCTGTTCCCACCGCTCTGGCTGTACCATCTGCCTTCGTTCCTAACTTTACCAGACCGTTGGTGGTGTCATTGATCCAGGCATCGTTGGTGGTATCACCGGCTGCTGCATCGGTCATTTTCTGCCAAACGCTGCCGTCGAAATAATAGTAGCCTTCTGCGGTAATATTAACTGTTTTGGCATCTGTAGGACTAGCAACTGATTTAGCGTACACAATAACTCCTTTTTGAGCTGTT
>NZ_JBNDHS010000297.1:0-341 GCF_056755095.1 Rhizobium sp. SVR5-9E
TCGTAGGAGTTACCGCAATTTCTTTTTATCAGGATAACCGAAGCAAAAAAGCTCTGGAAGAACTTGAAAAGCTCAATGAACCATTGAGTAAAGTAATCCGGAATTCAAAGATCATCGAAATCCCCACTTTTGAAATAGCTGTGGGAGATTTATGCATTACTGAAGAGGGAAGTCTTATTAATGCAGATGGGAAAATTGTACACAGTAATGATTTTTCCGTTAATGAATCTTCACTTACGGGCGAGAGTTTTTCTGTTTTTAAGGACAGCAGATCGGAAGATAATAAAGTGTATAGCGGTACCATTACCGTTTCAGGGCTGGCTGTTTTTGAAGTGGAAAGC
>NZ_JBNDHS010000298.1:0-341 GCF_056755095.1 Rhizobium sp. SVR5-9E
AAGAGACAGGGAATTATCGGCGGCTATGTTCACGGAAACGAGCCGGCACATCATGTGGCTTATCTTTACAACTGGGCAGGGCAACCCTGGAAAACCCAGGCGCAGATCAGGAGAATTTTAGAAATGCAGTACAGAGCCACCCCTGATGGTTTGGGAGGAAACGACGATGCCGGACAAATGAGTGCATGGTATATTCTGAGCTCACTTGGCTTTTATCCTGTTGCTCCGGGATCGGAAGATTATGCGATCGGAAGTCCGGCCGTTGATCATGCGGTATTGAATTTAGAAAACGGAAAGACATTTACCATTGAAGCGATCAATCAAAGTCCGAAGAATATATA
>NZ_JBNDHS010000299.1:0-340 GCF_056755095.1 Rhizobium sp. SVR5-9E
GCGGAAGTAAGATTAAATGTTGCACTTCCGGGAACATAACAGGCAGTCAGCGTTGCATTTTGTACAGTCGGCGAAGTTCCTCCAACGATCGTTATGGATGCTGTTCCCGGACAAGTATTTCCCGGCAAAAATACCTGAACGGTATAGACTCCGGGTTGCGTTGCTGTATAGGATGCATTTGTAGCCCCAGGGATAGGATTAGCCCCCAACAGCCACTGATAAGTAGCTCCACCACCCTGAACTGATGCAGTAAGTGTCTGAGGCGCATTATCACAAACATTAATAGAAGCAGGAAGTGCAACACCGGCAGGATTTAAAAGCTGAACACCAATATCACTGT
>NZ_JBNDHS010000300.1:0-339 GCF_056755095.1 Rhizobium sp. SVR5-9E
TCCTGACGATGTCGGCTCAGGAATACAAATCAACATTAGGGAAATCTAAAGTAATTACAGGAACAGCAGATGCAAAAAAGGTGGTAAATGTAGGATCGAGAATAAAATCTGCGGCTGAAAGATACTATCAGTCTATTGGTCGTTCTGCAGACCTTGCTAATTACAGCTGGGAATTTAATCTTATCCAGAGTAATGAACTCAATGCATGGTGTATGCCAGGTGGAAAAGTAGCGGTCTATACCGGAATTTTACCGATTACTAAAAACGAAAACGGACTTGCCGTTGTGTTGGGCCACGAGGTATCTCATGCTTTGGCAGGCCATGGTAATGAAAGAATCT